>NZ_CAXTHR010000040.1:0-30449 GCF_964244095.1 uncultured Methylobacterium sp.
TGAAGGTCACGATCTGCCCGGCATAGGAGGGGTCGGTCAGGATCTCCTGGTAGCCGGTCATCGCGGTGTTGAAGCAGACCTCGCCGTCGCTGATCCCGGTCTGGCCGATGCCGAAGCCCTCGAGGATCGTGCCGTCGGCGAGCACCAGCAGCGCGGTCGCGACGGGCTCGGCCCAGGGTTCCGGCGCGGTGCGGGTCTGGGCGCTGTCTTGCAGCATCGGCGTGATCTCGCTTATGTCCGGCCTCGACCGGCGCCGACCGACGGCGCATGCGGGCGGCTAAAGTCCTGTGCGGCGGTCTGACCGAGCGCGGCGACGGGGTCAACGTGGCCCTGCCCGGAACGTGGCTCAACCGCTGCAAGCCGCAGGCCAGCCACCCGTTTCGCACACACTCCAAGGACGAAGACCGATGCTGCGCGCGCGCCTCACCACCGAGATGAAGGAGGCCATGAAGGCCGGCGAGAAGGGAAAGCTTGCCACCGTGCGGATGATCCTCGCGGCGCTCAAGGACAAGGACATCGAGGCCCGCGGTCTCGGGCGCGAGCCGGCCTCCGACGAGGAGATCCTCGCGCTGCTCCAGAAGATGATCAAGCAGCGCATCGAATCGGCCGGCGTCTACGACCAGGCCGGCCGGCCGGAGCTCGCGGCCAACGAGCGCGCCGAGGTCGCGATCATCGAGACGTACCTGCCGCAGCAGATGGATGAGGCCGAGACGGCCGCAGCGATCGAGGCCGCCATCGCGGAGACGAGCGCCGCCGGCCCGAAGGACATGGGCAAGGTCATCGGCGCCCTGAAGGGCAAGTTCGCCGGCCGGATGGACTTCGCCAAGGCGAGCGGGCTGGTGAAGGCGGCGCTGAACGCGAAGGCGTAGACACTCAGGCCTGTCGTACCCGGTTGCGGGCCTCCACGTAGGCGCGCAGCACTGCGTTGATGCGACTCTGATAGCCGTCGCCGCCGCGCTTGAAGTGATCAAGCAGGTCCTGATCCAGCCGGATCGAGATCGCGACCTTGCGCGGCGGGAGCACGGCCTCTCCCGCAGCCCAGTCGAGGTCGAGCGGGCCTGCATCTGGATCGGAGGCGACGCGCGTCGCGATCGCCTCGTCCGTCATCCGATCCAGGGCCTCCCGATCGGTCAGGCCCCGCTGGCGGTCAGCCAGCGAAACGCGCGTGATACTGGTCTTTTTCATGTCCGAACGCCCACGGTCCTGCCCATAATCCACCGGCCGCGGGGGGACTCGGTAACGCTCCCTGCGCTATGGATACCGGTCGCAAGACCGGACCCGGACCCGCCAAAGCCCCGTGCGCTACCCGCCCCACATCCTCGAAGAGATCCGCAACCGGCTCCCCGCCTCCGACGTGGTCGGGCGGCGGGTGAAGCTGAAGAAGGCGGGGCGCGAGTGGCGCGGGCTGTCGCCGTTCAACGCCGAGAAGACGCCGTCGTTCTACGTCAACGACCAGAAGCAGTTCTACCACTGCTTCTCGAGCGGAAAGCACGGCGACGTGTTCACCTTCCTGATGGAGACGGAAGGGCTCAGCTTCCCCGAGGCCGTCGAGCGGCTGGCGGGCGAGGCGGGCGTGAGCTTGCCGGCACCCACCGCCGACACCCGCGAGATGGAGACCAAGCGCCGCGGCGCGATCGAGGTGATGGAACTGGCATCCCTCTGGTTCGAGGAGCGGCTGAAATCGCCGGCGGGCGCTGCGGCGCGCGCCTACCTCGACCGGCGCGAACTGGCGCCCGAGATCCGCGCCCGCTTCCGCCTCGGCTACGCGCCCGCCGACCGCTACGCCCTGCGCGATCATCTCGCGGGCAAGGACGTCGACAAGGACCTGATGGGCGAACTCGGCCTGCTGGTGACGGGGGAGGACATCGCCGTCCCCTACGACCGGTTCCGCGATCGCATCATCTTCCCGATCATGGATGCCCGCGGCCGGGTGATCGCCTTCGGCGGCCGGGCGATGCAGGCCGAGGCCAAGGCGAAATACCTGAACTCGCCGGAAACACCGCTCTTCCACAAGGGGCAGGTGCTCTACAACCTGCATCAGGCGCGCAAACCGGCGCACGATCGCGGCACGATCATCGCGGTGGAGGGCTACGTCGACGTCATCGCGATGACGCTGGCCGGCCACGCCAACACCGTCGCGCCGCTCGGCACCGCGCTCACGGAAGAGCAGCTCGCCCTGCTGTGGCGGCACGCCGACGAGCCGGTCCTGTGCTTCGACGGCGACGGCGCCGGGCAGCGCGCAGCGTTCCGGGCGCTGGACGTGGCGCTGCCGATGCTGGAGCCCGGCCGCTCGCTGCGCTTCGCCCTGCTGCCCGAGGGCCAGGACCCGGACGACCTGCTGCGCGCGGGCGGCGCGGCGGCAATCGAAACGGTGGTGGACGCGGCCAAGCCCCTGGTCGAGGTGCTGTGGAGCCGCGCGCTGGCGACCGGCTCGACCGCGACGCCGGAGCGGCGCGCCGGGCTGGCCAAGACCCTGCGCGCGCTGGTCGCCGGCATCCGCGACGAGACCGTGCGGCGCTACTACCGCGACGAGATCGAGGAGCGCCTGCGCGGCCTCTCGCCGAGGGCGGCGGCCCAGCAGCGCGACGGCTACCGGCCGGGCGCCCGCCAGGCGCCCTACGCGCGAAAGCCGCGGCCCGGCGACCCGCCGCCCTCGCCGCGGCTCACCGCGGGCCCGAGCGCCGGGCTCGCGCGCTCGAACGGGTTTTCCGGCAGCGCCGGATCGCGCGAGGCGATGATCGTGGCAAGCCTCCTCGTCCACCCGGAGCTTCTCGGCCTGGAGGCCGAGGATCTGGCCGACCTCGACCTGGAGGACCCGGATGCCGGCGCGATCCGTTCGCTGCTCCTCGACCGCGCGGCCGATGCCGCGGAGCCGGATGCGCGGGTGATCGAGAACCGGGTGAGCCGCGCCGGCCTCGACGGCGCTGCGGAGCGCCTGGCTGCGCGGGTGCGCCCCGGCGACCGCTGGGCGCTCGACCCCCATGCCGATCCGGCACGGCTGGAGGACGCTTTGCGGCAGGCGGTGATCTTGCACCGCAAGGCCGGCGCGCTAAATAGCGAACTCCGCCAAGCGGAACGCGCGCTTGTCGAGGAGGAAACCGAGGCGAACTTCGCTTGGCTCTGCGACGTGAAGGCGCGCTTGGCGGTGATCGCCGGGGCGGAGGCCGAGGCGGCTCTGCCTGAGACGAACGACCCGGCCGTGCCGTAGGGCCCGCAGGATGGCGGGAATCGGCGCGCCATCGCGGCCATGGTTAACAATCGGTCAAGCGTCTCGCTTGCATACCGGGTTCTGAGGGACGGGGCGGCCGGATCGATTCGGACGCGACCGATGCGTAGTGCGGCGTCGCTGGCGCGGAGCGGCCGAACGGTCCCCGTGTCACGCCGCCTCGAAACAATAGGCTGATCATGGCGACGAAGGCAACGGAACGGGACGAGGCGGACACCGCGCCGCCGGAGCAGGCCGACGGGCCGCTCCTCGACCTGACGGATGCTTCGGTCAAGCGGATGGTGAAGCTCGCCAAGAAGCGCGGCTACATCACCTACGAGGAGGTCAACGAGGTCCTGCCCGACGGGCAGTCCGACCCGGACCAGATCGAGGACGTGCTGTCCCAGCTCTCGGAGATGGGGATCAACGTCGTCGAGGCGGAGGAGACCGACGAGACCGCGGCCGAGAAGCCCGCCAACGGCGAAGCCTCGGAGGACGAGGAGGGCGCCGAGGGCACGGAGGTGGCCGAGGCCGCCCCCGCCCGCGCGGTGGCCGTCGTCACCGCCACCAAGGAGCCGACCGACCGCACCGACGATCCCGTGCGGATGTACCTGCGCGAGATGGGCTCGGTCGAGCTGCTGTCGCGCGAGGGCGAGATCGCCATCGCCAAGCGCATCGAGGCGGGCCGCGAGGCGATGATCGCCGGCCTGTGCGAGAGCCCGCTGACCTTCCAGGCGATCATCATCTGGCGCGACGAACTCGTCGACGGCAAGGTGCTGCTGCGCGACATCATCGATCTCGAGGCGACCTACGCCGGTCCCGATGGCAAGAACCCGCAGATCGCCGAAGCGGCGGCCGAGGGCGACGAGGCCGAGCCGGAAGCGCCGACGCCGCCCGACGGCGACGACGACGACGACATGGAGAACAACGTCTCGCTCGCGGCGATGGAAGCCGAGATCAAGCCACGCGTGCTGGAGACCTTCGACGCGATCGCCAGCAACTACCGCAAGCTGCGCAAGCTCCAGAACGAGGCGACCGCGCGCAAGGCCACGAGCGAGAAGACCACGCCGGTCCAGGAGAAGAAGCAGGCCGAGTTCAAGGACACCGTCGTCACCGACGTGAAGTCGCTGTCGCTCAACAACAACCGCATCGAGGCGCTGGTCGAGCAACTCTACGACATCAACAAGCGGCTCATCAGCCACGAAGGCCGGCTGATGCGCTACGCCGAGAGCCACGGCGTCGCCCGCGACGAGTTCTTGCGTCACTACCAGGGCTGGGAATTGGACCCGGCCTGGATGACCCGCGTCGGCACGCTCGGCGGCAAGGGCTGGAAGAACCTCGTCGAGAAGGGCTCGAAGCAGGTCGCCGACCTGCGCGAGCAGATCCTGACGCTCGCCTCCGAGACTGGCCTGGAGATCGGCGAGTACCGCCGCATCGTCAACATGGTCCAGAAGGGCGAGCGCGAGGCGCGCCAGGCCAAGAAGGAGATGATCGAGGCCAACCTCCGCCTCGTGATCTCGATCGCCAAGAAATACACCAACCGCGGGCTGCAGTTCCTCGACCTGATCCAGGAGGGCAATATCGGCCTGATGAAGGCGGTGGACAAGTTCGAGTACCGCCGCGGCTACAAGTTCTCGACCTACGCCACCTGGTGGATCCGCCAGGCGATCACCCGCTCGATCGCCGACCAGGCGCGCACCATCCGCATCCCGGTGCACATGATCGAGACGATCAACAAGATCGTGCGCACCTCGCGCCAGATGCTGCACGAGATCGGCCGAGAGCCCACGCCTGAGGAACTGGCCGAGAAATTGGCCATGCCTTTGGAGAAGGTGCGCAAGGTCCTGAAGATCGCCAAGGAGCCGATCTCGCTGGAGACGCCCATCGGCGACGAGGAGGACAGCCACCTCGGCGATTTCATCGAGGACAAGAACGTCGTCCTGCCGATCGACGCGGCGATCCAGAGTAACCTGCGCGAGACGACGACGCGGGTGCTGGCCTCGCTCACCCCGCGGGAGGAGCGGGTGCTGCGCATGCGTTTCGGCATCGGCATGAACACCGACCACACCCTGGAGGAGGTCGGCCAGCAGTTCTCGGTCACCCGCGAGCGCATCCGCCAGATCGAGGCGAAGGCGCTGCGCAAGCTCAAGCACCCCTCGCGCAGCCGGAAGCTCAGGAGCTTCCTCGACAACTGACGCTCGGCCGATGGGCAGCCGGCCGCATCGCGCCGCGCTCGACACATCCCCGGTCCGGCCGGGGAGCCGGCTCACAACCACCTTGGCCCTATGCTCGAGCGTCGCCAGCATCCCCCCGCGCCGCCGACCGCCGCAGCCGACGGTTCGGAGGCCGACGCCGTCCCCTTCGGCGCGATGCACGATTGCGTCGCGATCCGCGACTGGCTGCTGAGCGAGGGCGCACGGATTCCGGAGCCCGGCGAACTGCACGCCGCCTTCGCCGAGCGGCTGAACGCGATCGGCGTGCCGGTTGATCGGACCTCGACGGCGATCGATACCCTGCACTCGGAATATTCGGGCATCGGCCGGGTCTGGACCCGCGAGACCGGCACCACCGTGCGCCTGTTCCCGCACGGGGCGGCCTCCGCGAACGCCTACGCCGCGAGCCCGTTCCGGACGGTGCACGAGAGCGCCGCGTGGCTGATCCTCGACCTCGCCGAGACGGCCGACGACGCCTATGCCATCGTCCCCGAACTGAGGACCGCCGGCTACAGCCAGTACGTCGTCGTGCCGCTGTTCTTTACCAACGGCACCTGCAACGGCATCACCTTCGCGACGCGGACGCTGGGCGGCTTTCGCGACGAGGACATCGCGATCCTGCGCTTCATCATGCCGACGCTCGCCGCCGTCATGGAGATGCGGATCGTCGCCAAGCAGCTCGACACGGTGCTGCGCATCTACGTCGGCGACGAGCCGCACCGGGCGATCCTGTCGGGCGACATCCGCCGGGGGCAGGTGCGGCGCATCCGCTCGGCGATCCTGTTTGCGGACATGCGCGACTACACCCGCATCTCCGCGGACATGACGCCCGAGGAGGCGGTCGACCTCCTCAACATCTTCTTCGATTGCCTCGTGCCGCCGATCGAGCGGGAGGGCGGCGAGGTGCTGAAATACCTCGGCGACGGCCTGCTCGCGATCTTCCGCGAGCCCGGCGACGACCTCGGCGGGGCGGCCAAGGGCGCGCTCACCGCGGCCGAGGGCGCGCTCGCGGCGCTGGACGAGGCCAACACCCTGCACCGCTTCGCCGCGCCGATGGCCGCCGGCATCGCGCTCCATCACGGCGAGGCGGCCTACGGCAACGTCGGCTCGGGGACGCGCCTCGACTTCACCGTCATCGGCCGCGACGTGAACCTGGCGAGCCGCATCGCCCGGCTCAACAAGACGCTCGGCGAGCCGCTGCTGATGTCAAAACCCTTCGTCGACTTCCTGTGGGGCGACCCCGTGCCGCTCGGCGAGCACGTCCTCGACGGGTTTGCCGAACCGATGATGGTGTTTCGCCCGCGGCCGACGGCGCACCGGCGCCGAGCCTGAGCCGGCTTCAGCCGCGCAGCGTCATCGTCCCGCCGGCAATGCTGAAGTCGCGCACGCGCTTCAGGAACGACATGCCGAGCAGGTTCGTGCCGAGGCGCCCGCCCGGGACAACGACGGCCTCCACGTCCCGCACCGTGACCGGTCCGATGCGGATCATGCCGACCCGCACGGGGGCGACCCGCATCGGGCCGTTGGCCGTCATCACGACCTGCGTGAAGTCCCGCGGGCCGAGCGTGATGCCGAGCCGGGCGGCGGCTTCCTCGGTGAAGCTGCACGTGGTCGCGCCGGTGTCGACCATCATGCGCAGCGAGCGCCCGTCGACGACCGCGTCCGCGAGGAAGTGGCCGTTCCGGTCGGCGTTGAGCGCGATCGCCGTCGGCGCCGCGGCGGCCGGCGGCGCAGCGGCGGCAGCCTTGGGTGCCGCGCTCCGGATGACGAGCCGGTTGCCGAGCGTTCCCGCCCCGACGCAGCCCGCGACGCACAGCATCAGAACCGTTCGCACGCCACCTCCATTCCGCCGTCGCGGTCCGGCAGGAGGGCGCGGGACCCGTAAACGCTGCGTCGCCGCGTGCTGCCGGTGGCGGCGGACGCGGCGTTTTCGTGCGGACAGGGTTTCCCCTTCATGACGGCCTATCCGCCCATCGCGACGATCGCGCCGGCCGAAGCCGCGCGGCGGGGATTGACCGCACCCGCCGGCCGGCCCACATCAGCCCTGTTCCAGGGAGATCCCCGGCAAGGGGCTGAGAAACCGCTGGCACGTCCGGACACGGATTTGCGGCGCGGAAATCCTTCGAACCTGATCCGGTTCACACCGGCGCAGGGATTGGACCTTGGGCGCCGTCTTCGCGACGCGCGGCCCCGGCTTCCCGAGGGAAGCTTGAGGACCCGGTCTCTGCGACAGCGCGCGGAGCTTCGCTTGGGTCCTCACTCCTCGTCACCCCTCGGATCGCGCCGGACCGGCGGCGAACGGATCGCGGCCGCTTCGCTGCCCGCGCGCGCCGACGTCGCAATCGTCGGCGGCGGGCTCATCGGGCTCGCGATCGCGTGGCGGCTGGCCGAGGCCGGGCGCTCCGTCGTCGTGGTCGAGCGCGGGACGATCGGCTGCGGCGCGAGCCTGGCCGCCACCGGCATGCTCGCCCCTGCCGCCGAGCACGAGCCCGGCTCCGACCCGCTGCTGCCGCTGGCGCTCGACTCGCTCCGCCGCTGGCCGGGGTTCCGCGACGACCTCCAGGCGGCGTCCGGCCTCGACATCGACTACCGCGAGGACGGCACGCTGGTGCTCGCCCTCGGCCGCGACGAGGTCGAGCGCCTGCGCTTCCGCCACGATCTCCAGCGCCGCTCCGGGCTCACCGCCGAATGGATCGCCGGCAGCGAAGTGCGCCGCCGCGAGCCGGCGCTGCGCCCCGCGGTGACGGCCGGCGTGTTCTGCGCCGACGACCATCAGGTCGATCCGCCCCGCGTGATGGCGGCGCTGGTCCGGGCCTGCCGCGGGGCCGGCGTCGTCCTGGTCGAGGACAGCCCGGTGACGGCCCTCGACCGCGCGGCCGGCCGCGTCACCGGCCTGCGCACCGCCGCGGCCGGGCTCGTCGCGGACACCGTGATCCTCGCGGCCGGCGCCTGGAGCGGGGAGGGTGGGCTGCTGCCCCAAAGCCTCGCGCTGCCGGTGCGCCCGCTGAAGGGCCAGTCGCTCGCGCTGAGGACCACGAAGCGCACCGGCACGCTCGCGCACATGGTCTGGACCGAGCAGGTCCACATGGCGCCGAAGGGCGACGGGCACCTCGTCGTCGGGGCGACGGTGGAGGAGCGCGGATTTCAAGCCGGCGTCACCGCCGGCGGGCTCTACGCCCTGCTGGAGGGCGCGCGGCGGGTGCTGCCGGGCATCGAGGAGATGGAGGTCGCGGCCGTGTGGAGCGGCTTCCGCCCGACCTCGGACGACGACGCGCCGATCCTCGGCGAGGTCGCGCCGGGCCTCGCCGTCGCCACCGGCCACCACCGCAACGGCTACCTGCTCGCGCCGGTCACCGCCGACGCCATCGCCGCGCTGGTGACCACGGGCGCGATGCCGGAGGTGGCGCGGGGCTTCGCGCGCGCGCGCTTTTCCGAAGGCCGGGCGCTGAGGGCGTCGGCATGAGGCTGACCGTCAACGGGCAGGCGCGCGACACCGAGGCCGCCGACCTCGCCGCGCTCCTCGCCCGCGAGGCGGAGGAGACCGGCATCGGAAGCCGGGAGGGCATCGCCATCGCGCTCAACGGCCGCGTCGTCCGCCGCCGCGACTGGGAGACCACCCCGATCCGCGACGGCGACCGCGTCGAGATCGTGCGCGCCATGCAGGGAGGCTAGAGGAGGCTAGAGCATGAAACCCGCCGACACCGTCACCCCGCTGCGCCTGGAGGCCGAGGACCCGTTCGTCGTCGCCGGCGTCACCCTGGCCTCGCGCCTGTTCATCGGCACGGCCGGCTACCCGACGCAGGCCATCCTGCGCGACGCGGTGACGGCGTCCGGCGCCGAGGTCGCCACCGCCTCGATCCGCCGGGTCTCGCTCCAGGGCCACGGCTCGGATACCGTGACGATCCTCAAAGGGCGGCGCTTCCTGCCCAACACCGCCGGCTGCGAGACCGCCCGCGACGCGATCATGACCGCCGAGCTCGCCCGCGAGGCGCTCGATACCGCCTGGATCAAGGTCGAGGTGATCGGCGACCGCGAGACGCTCTATCCGGACGTGGCCGAGCTGATCGAGGCCTGCCGCCACCTCGTCGACGACGGCTTCGTGGTGCTGCCCTATTGCAACGACGATCCGATCGTCTGCCAGCGGCTCGCCGACATCGGCTGCGCCGCGGTGATGCCGATGGGCTCGCTGATCGGCTCGGGCATGGGGATCGCCAACCCGGCCAACCTCGAACTGATCTGCCGCCGGATGACGATTCCGGTGATCGTCGATGCCGGCATCGGCACGGCGTCGGATGCGGTGATCGCGATGGAACTCGGGGCGGATGCCTGCCTCGTCAACACCGCGGTCGCCAAGGCCGACGACCCGGTGCGGATGGCCCGCGCGATGCGCTTTGCCGTGCAGGCCGGCCGCGACGCACATCTGGCCGGCCGCATCCCGCGCCGCGGCCGGGCCGAGCCGTCGAGCCCGCAGCTCGGCCTTGTCGGGTCGTAGGCTGCCGTCGCCGCTGCTCGCGGTGAGCGACCGGCACGGGCCGAGGCCGCTCGTCGAGACCGTGCAGGCGTGGCTCGCCGGCGGCTGCCGCTGGGTGTGGTTGCGCGACCGCGACCTGCCGACCGACGAGCGCCGCCGCCTCGCCGAGGCCGTCCGCGCCGCCGTCCACGCCGCCGGCGGCACGCTCAGCGTCGGCGGCGACGCGGAGCTGGCGGCCGAACTCGGCGCCGGCGGCGTCCATCTCGGCGGCCATGCTCGTCCCGAGGCGATCGCCGCCGCCCGGAGCCGGCTCGGCGCAGGGGCCTGGATCGGCGTCTCCGCGCATTCCGTGCGGGACGTCGAGACGGCGGCCTCGGCCGGCGCGGATTACGCGACCCTCAGCCCGGTCTTCGAGACCGCGAGCAAGCCCGGCTACGGCCCGGCCCTCGGGCTGTCCGCGATCCGGGCGGCGTCGCGCGTCGGCCTTCCCGTCGTCGCGCTCGGCGGCGTGACACCGGAGGCCACGGCTGCCTGCCGCGAAGCGGGGGCCGCCGGGATCGCGGTCATGGGCCGGCTGACGCGGCCGGCCGACCCGATCGCCGAGACGCAACGCTATCTCCGGTCCTGGGACGGTCCGACGCCGTCCTGAGTCCCGGCGGTCCGGTCGCCGACGGATCGCGGGCACCGCTCGGGTATCCAAGGTGCGCCGACCCGGCGCGGCGCTTCGATCCGAGACGTGATCGGAAGACGCCTATTGCGCCGCCGGCCCGTAGGGCGGCCGCGGGATCGCCCGATGCGCGGCGCGCAGGGCCGCCGACCAGCGTTCGCGCAGGTCGTGGAAGTAGCCCTCGCCGGCCTCGATGCGGTGGTTCACCTCCAGGTCGAGGGCGTCGCGGCGGGCGAGCGCGATGTCGATCGGCAGGCCGACGCCGAGGTTCGAGCGCATCGTCGAGTCCATCGAGACGAGGCCCACCTTCAGCGCGTCGTAGAGGTCGGTCTCGAACTTCACGGCGCGGTCGAGGATCGGCTTGCCGTACTTGTGCTCGCCGATCTGCAGGAACGGCGCATCGGTGCTGCACTCGATGAAGTTGCCGGCCGAATAGATCAGGAACAGCCGCATCGGCTCCGTGCCGATCTGGCCGCCGAACAGCAGCGAGACCGAGAAGCGCAGGCCCGCCGCCTCGAACCCGGCCTTCTCGATGGTGCGCACCCGGCGGATCGCCCGGCCGACGAGCTGGGCCGCCTCGAACATCGTCGTGGTCTCGGTCAGCTTCAGCTTCGGCTCACCGTCGTCGCCCGAGACGCCCTCGGTGAGCAGGCTCAGGACCGATTGCGTCACCGAGAGGTTGCCGGCCGAGGCGAGCATCATCACCCGCTCGCCCGGCACGTTGAAATGGTGGAGCTTGCGGTACGTCGAGATGTCGTCGAGCCCCGCATTGGTGCGGGTGTCGGCGATCATCACGAGGCCGTCTTCGAGGAGGAGGCCGACGCAGTAGGTCATGAGGGAAGCTTTTCGGACGGATCGGGCGGGGCGTTCACGATTACGGTGCGGCCTGGGCTTGCTCCACCCGGAGCCGCACGTCCAGCGTTTCGGTGCCGCCGCCGGTGCGGCTGCCGCGGATCGGGGCCGCGCCGAGGTAGTCGAGGCCGGATGCGATGCGGATATAGGCCTCCGTCGTCGCCTCCCCGGTCGCCGGATCGAAGCCGACCCAGCCGAGGTCCGGCACCAGCGCCTCGGCCCAGCCGTGCGGCGTCTCCTGCTCCCCGGCGGCGGCCTCGGAGCGGAAGTAGCCGGAGACGTAGCGCGCCGGGATCGCGATGTGGCGGGCTGCCGCGATGAAGACGTGCGCGAGGTCCTGGCACACGCCGCTGCCCGCAGCGAACGCCTTCGGCGCCGGCACGGCGGCGCTGGCCGGGCCCGGCGTGAAGGCGACGTGGTCGTGGACCGCCGCCATCAGCCGGTGGAGGCAGGGGAGCGGCGCCGGGTCGTCCGCGGCGGCGATGCCCTCGGCGAAGGCCCGGATCTCGGGGCTCGCCGCGGCCAGCGCGCTCTCGCGCAGGTAGAACGGATCGGGCAGGCGCTCCACGGCACCGCGGACGATGCCGTGGGTCTCGTGGGTGTCGACCTCGCCGGTGACGCGGATCACCAGGGCGTCCGCGGCCCGGTCCGGCGTGAACCAGTGCACGATGTTGCCGAAGCCGTCCTCGCGCTCGGTGAGCCGCCCGTCGACGGACGGCTCGATCCGCCAGCGCCGGACGTACTGTCCGTCATGGTCGCGCGGCGTCATGCGCAGCACCTGGATCAGGCCGCGCGCCGGCTGCTCGTAGCTGTAGAGGGTCTCGTGGACCACGCGGATGCGCATGCTTCGTGTCTGCCCGTCGTGTCTGCCCGGTCCTCACGGCGCGCCGCGAACATCCCGCTTCCTACACCCCGTTCCCGCCGCGCGTGCAACGGCCGCGTGCGGGCTCGCGTGATTCGGCCCGGGGTGCGGACTCAGCCGAGGTACTGCTCGGCGATGGCCGCGCCGACCTTGTTGTTCTCGCCGATGAAGCCGATCACGAATTCGTGGAGCCCCGCGGTGAAGACGCGGTTGATGTCCTCGCTCTCCAACCGCGCCAGCAGGTTGCTGGCGAGCCGCTGGCTCGGCCCGCGCCGCCCGTAGGCGTCGGCGATCAGGTCGAGATGCTCGACCAGCACGCCGTAGCAGTTGGCAAACGAGCGCGGCATCTGCCGGTTGAGAATCAGCAGGTCGGCCACCAGCAGCGGCTTGACGCTCTCGCGGTAGACCCAGTGGTAGGCGTTGAAGGCCGAGACCTCGCGCAGGATCGTGGTCCACTGGAAGTAGTCGAGGCTGCCGCCGACCTTCTCCGAGGCGGGCAGGAGGATCTTGTACTTCACGTCGAGGATGCGGGCGGTGTTGTCGGCCCGCTCGATGCCCGTGCCGAGCCGGGTGAACCAGTAGGTGTCGTTGCGCAGCATCGTGCGGTAGGCCGAGCCGTCGAAGGTCAGCGAGATGCCCTTCACCCAGTCGAGGAAGCGCGTGAACGCATCGCGGTCGAGGTCCTTCTTCTCGTAGGTGCGCAGTTCCAGCCACGCGCCGTTGATCGTGTCCCACATCTCGGTGGTGAGCGCCGTGCGCACGCTGCGGGCGTTCTCGCGGGCGCTCTCGATGCAGGAGCGGATCGAGGACGGGTTGTGCGCGCTGAAGGCGAGGAAGTCGCAGACCGTGGCGGCGTTGACGCCGTCGTAATGCGGCTTGAACACCTCCGGGTCGCCGGCCGAGGCCAGGGCCGAGGCCCATTCGTTGGTCTCGCCGCCGCCGTAGCTCGTCGGGAGCGAGGCGAGCCGGTGGGCGGCGTCGAGGATGCGCGCCACGAACTCGGCACGCTCGACGTAGCGCGAGAGCCAGTAGAGGTTGTCGGCGGTCCTGGAGAGCATGGTTTCTTCGCTGGGGTCTGTCCGGCCTCGGCCCGGAGGCTCCGGCCGCGTCGCGGGTCTCGGTGGCGGAAGCGCGGTCCGCCCTCAGGCGTCGAGCACCCAGGTGTCCTTCGTGCCGCCGCCCTGGCTGGAATTCACCACCAGCGATCCCTCCTTCAGCGCGACGCGGGTCAGGCCGCCGGGCACGATGCGGATCTCGTCGGCGCCGCACAGCACGAACGGGCGCAGGTCCACGTGGCGCGGCGCGACGCCGGACGCCACGAAGGTCGGGCAGGTCGAGAGCGAGAGCGTCGGCTGGGCGATGAAGCCGTCCGGCGCGTGGCGCAGGCGCTTGGCGAAGTCGTCGATCTCGCGCTTGCTCGCGTGCGGGCCGACGAGCATGCCGTAGCCGCCCGAGCCGTTGACCTCCTTCACCACGAGGTCGGCGAGGTTGTCCATCACGTAGGCGAACCCCTCCTTCTCGCGGCAGCGATAGGTCGGCACGTTGTGCAGGATCGGCTCCTCGCCGGTGAAGAACCGCACGATCTCCGGCATATAGCTGTAGACCGCCTTGTCGTCGGCGACGCCGGTGCCGACGGCGTTGGCCAGCGTCACGGTCCCGCGCTCGTAGGCGTTCATGATGCCCGGCACGCCGAGCATCGAGTCGGGGCGGAACACCAGAGGATCGAGGAACTCGTCGTCGAGGCGGCGGTAGATCACGTCGACCCGGCGCGGCCCCTCGGTGGTGCGCATGTACACCACGTCGTCCTTGGTGAAGAGGTCGCCGGCCTCGACGAGTTCGACGCCGAGCTTGTCGGCCAGGAACGAGTGCTCGTAGAAGGCCGAGTTGTAGCGCCCCGGCGTCAGCAGCACGACGGTCGGGTCGCGGGTGGCGGTGGTGGGCGCGAGGCTGCGCAAGGTCGCCAGCAGCGCGTCGGGATAGTTCTCCACCGGCGCGACGCGGTGGCGGGAGAACAGGTCCGGGAACAGCCGCAGCATCACCTCCCGGTTCTCCAGCATGTACGAGACACCGGACGGGATGCGGGCGTTGTCCTCCAGCACGAAGAAGTCGTTCTCGCCGGTGCGGACGATGTCGATCCCGGCGATGTGCACGTAGAGGTCGTGCGGCACCCGGAACGCGCGCATCTCCATGCGGTAATGGGCGTTCTTGTAGACGAGGTCGGCCGGGATGATGCCGGCCCTGATGCAGTCCTGCGCGCCGTAGATGTCCTTGAGGAACATGTTGATCGCGGTGACGCGCTGCTTCAGCCCGCGCTCCAGGAAGCTCCATTCCGGCTTGGTGATCACCCGCGGGATGATGTCGAACGGAATGAGCCGCTCGGTCGACTCGTTGTCGCCGTAGACCGCGAAGGTGATGCCGATGCGCCGGAACAGCAGTTCGGCCTGGCTGCGGCGGGTGTTGAAATGGTCGGCGGGCGTCGTGTCGAGCCAGGTCTTGAGCTGACCGTAAGCCTCGCGGACGTCGGCCGCGCTCGTCGCCGCGCCCCCGAACGCGGTCATCTCGTCGAAGGCCACGGCCGCCATTCGGTCACTCCCAGATGCGTCGCGCCAGCCCCGATGCGTCACGCTAGAGGCAAGAGGTGCGCCACGCAAAGGGAATACGGCCCCCGCGCGGGCGCGTTCCGAAGCCCCGCGTCAGATCAGTTTCAGGCCCTTCAGGCTCGCATGCCCGGAGCGGCCGAGGATGACGTGGTCGTGGACGACGATCTTCAGCGGTTCGAGCACCGCGACCACGGCGCGCGTCATCGTCACGTCGGCGGCCGAGGGCGCCGGATCGCCCGAGGGGTGGTTGTGGGCGAGGATGATCGCGGTGGCCGAGAGTTCGAGCGAGCGGCGCGCCACCTCGCGCGGATAGACCGGCGTGTGATCGACGGTGCCGCGGCCCTGCACCTCGTCGGCGATGAGGTGGTTGCGCTTGTCGAGGAACAGCACGCGAAATTCCTCGCGGGGCGAGAACGCCATCGTCGCGCGCAGGTACTCGATCAGCGCGCTCCAGGACGAGAGCAGCTCGCGTTGCGCGATGGCGCCCCGCGCGAGCCGGCGCCCCGCGGCCTCCATCAGCTTGAGGTCGGCGACCACGCCCGCGCTCACGCCCTCGACCTCGGCAAGCCGCGCCGGCTCGGCGCTGAGCACCTCGGCAAAGCTCCCGAAGCGGCGGATCAGCGCCTTGGCGAGCGGCTTCACGTCCCGGCGCGGAATCGCGCGGAAGAGGGCGAGTTCGAGCAGTTCGTAGTCGGGAAGCGCGTCGGCGCCGTGCCTGGCGAAGCGTTCGCGCAACCGGTCGCGGTGGCCGAGATAATGCGGCGCGTCCTCGGGCTTCTGCTCGGGTTTTTGCGCGACGGCGGCGCGCTCGGAAAAAAGCCCGCCCTCCGCATCGTCGCCCGGCCGCGGCGCCACGGTCTCAGACGCCCGGATTGGCGGGCTGGTGCAGCCCCTTCGGCGACAGCGTGAAGACCTCGACGCCGGTCTCGGTCACCGCCACCGTGTGCTCGAACTGCGCCGAGAGCGAGCGGTCGCGCGTCACCGCGGTCCAGCCGTCGGAGAGCACCTTCACCGCCGGGCGCCCGAGATTGATCATCGGCTCGATCGTGAAGAACTGCCCGGGCCTGAGCGGCACGTCGTAGCTCGCCTCGACGTAGTGCAGGATGGTGGGCGCGTCGTGATAGCTGCGCCCGAGCCCGTGGCCGCAGAAGTCGCGCACCACCGAGCAACGCTCGGCTTCGGCGAAGTCCTGGATCGCGCGGCCGATGTCGTTGGTCGAGCCGCCGGGCTTGACCGCGGCGACACCGCGCATCAGCGCCTCGTAGGTGATCTCACACAAGCGCGCGGCCCGGCGCGGCACCTCGCCGACGAAGGCCATCCGGCTCGAATCGCCGTGCCAGCCGTCGAGGATCAGGCACATGTCGAGGTTGACGATGTCGCCCTCGCGCAGCGGCTTGTCGTTGGGGATGCCGTGGCAGACGACGTGGTTGATCGAGGTGCAGATCGATTTCGGGTAGCCGCGGTAGAGCAGCGAGGCCGGGTAGGCGCCGTTGTCCAGGGCGAATTCGTAGGCGAGCCGGTCGAGCGCCTCGGTCGTCACGCCGGGCTGGGTCGCCGCCATCAGGACGTCGAGGCCCTCCGCCGTCAGGCGCCCGGCCCGGCGCATGCCCGCAAACCCTTCCGGGCCGTGGATCGGCGGCTCGGGCGCGCGGCGCGCGGCCTGCGCGCCCGTCTGGTCCTGTCGGTTCATCGAGGCTTGCCGGTTCATCGAGGACCGTGTCCGCAGCGGCCGTCCGTCCGCGACCGCCTATGTACGGCGCGGGCGCGGACGCGCCAAGCCGTCGCTTCAAGCCGTCGCCTGCGCGACGCAAGCCTTGCGCGCGAGCCCGAGGCTTGTGTGGCCGCGAGGCTTGCGCCCGGCGGAGGCGCGGCGGCATAAGCGGTCGCGAACGGTCCGCCGCGGCGGGGCCGGCAGCACAGGACGGCGCGATGGCTGACAGGGCGGTACCGCACTTCCACAACGACCTCGGCGTCGCAATCATCCATGTCGGCTCGCGGGAGTTCATGTGCATCGGCGCGCTGCCGCCGTTCGACCACCCGCACGTCTTCCTCGACATGGGCGCCGACCACGAGATCATCTGCCAGTACTGCTCGACGCTCTATCGCCACCGGGCCGACCTGAAGGCCGGCCACGCCGATCCGGCGGCGTGCGTCTGGGACGACCGCACCAAGGCGGCGGCCGAATAAGGCCGTGCCTCGAGAACAGCCGCCGCTCAACGTCGCCGTCGTCGGGGCCGGGATCGGCGGGTTGACCGCGGCGCTGGCGCTCGGCGCGGCCGGCCATTCGGTCACGGTCGTCGAGCGGCGCACGGGCTTCAGCGAAGTCGGCGCCGGGCTCCAGATCTCGCCGAACGCCAGCCGGGTGCTGGCCGGCCTCGGCCTCGCGGCGGCGCTCCGGCGCGCCGCCTCCGAGCCGCCGGGCGTCACGGTGCGGGCGCTCGGCTCCGGGCGCCGGATCGGCGCGGTCGCCCTGGGCGGCCGGGCCCGCGAACGCTTCGGCGCGCCCTACTACGTCATCCACCGGGCCGACCTGCAGACGCTGCTGCTCGATGCGGTCCGCGCCCGCCCCGGCATCCGCCTGATGGTGGGCCGCGCCGTCACCGGCCTCACCGAGACCGCGGACGCCGTCACCCTCGCCCTGGAGAGCGGCAACGGCGCCCGCGGCGACAGCCTGTCAGCGGACCTCGTCCTCGGGGCGGACGGCCTGCGCTCGCGCATCCGCGGCCATCTCGACCCGCGTCCGCTCGCGAGCGCCGGGATGGCGGCGTGGCGGGCGATCGTCCCGCGCGAGGCGGTTCCCGAGGATCTGGCGGGCGAGGCCACCGGCCTCTGGCTCGGGCGCGGGCGCCACGTGGTCCACTACCCGATCCACGGCGGGCGCGACCTCAACGTCGTCGCGATCGTTCCCGAACGCCAGGGCGACGAGGATTGGGGACGGCTCGGCGAGCCCGCGGTTCTGCGCGCCCATTTTCGCGACAGCGCCCCGGCTCTGGTCGAACTCCTGAGCCTGCCCGATTCGTGGCTGGTGTGGTCGCTCGCCGCGCGCCCGGTGGCGCGCCCGATCGCGCGGGGCCGCGTCGCGCTGATCGGCGACGCCGCCCATCCGGTGCTGCCGTTCCTGGCGCAGGGTGCGGCGCTGGCGATCGAGGATTGCGCGGTGCTCGCCCGCTGCCTCGCCGACCGCCCCGTCCTGGACGCGCTCGCGGCCTATGCCGGGTTGCGGAAGCGCCGCGTCCGGCGGGTGCAACGCGCCGCCCGCGCCAACGGCCGCACCTACCACGCCGGCGGCCTCACGGCCTTCGTCCGCGACGCGGTGATGGCCCGCCTCGGCCCCGACGGCATGCGCGAGCGTTACGCGTGGCTCTACGGCTGGACGCCCGACGCTTGATCTGCGCCGCCCCCGCGGCTACCGCTCTCGCTCGGGCGGACGTGGCGGAACCGGTAGACGCACGAGACTTAAAATCTTGCGGCCGCAAGGCCGTGCGGGTTCGAGTCCCGCCGTCCGCACCAGGATGCCGGTCGATGCTCCGGGTCCGGCGTCGCGCTCCCGGCGGCGACGTCCGGGGCGCGCTCAGGCGATCCTGACGCTCGTCAGGGCGTCGGCTGCCCGCCGAACCTCGGCGGCGATCAGCTCCTCGCTGCGCCCGTCGATCGGCAGGTCCGCCAGGAGCACCGCGACGTCGCGCTTGACGTCCTCGCGCACCTCCGGGTCCTCCTCCGACAGGCGCCCGATCAGCACGCCCATCACGATCTCCATCGCCACCATCTTCGCGTAGAGGCGCGACACGGTATCGAGCGGCTCATCGTCGTGTTCCGTCATGGTCCTTTGTCCATCGTTTCGTTCGGCGGGTCCGCAGCGAACGTGTACACGACCATCGGGCTCCGTCCGCGCTCACGGCCGGGCACGGCTTCTTTCTTGCCTTGGCCAGAGTCCTTGAGCCTTGGCCAGAGTTCTTGCCTCACCCGCCGGTCGGCCTACCATGAAGCCGCCGCGCGCCCACGGAGGATTGTCCATGCGTCCTGTCAGATCCAGCCGGCGCGCCGCGCTCGCGGCCCTTCTCCTAGTGGGCCTGCCGCTCTCCGGCGGCCCCGCCCCGGCGCGCGAGATGTCCGATGCCGCGGTCGAGGCGCGGGTCGGCAAGCCGAACGTCGTGGTCCTGGCGACCGGCGGCACCATCGCGGGGGCCGGCGCGGATGCCGCCAACAGCGCGACCTACAAGGCGGCCAAGGTCGGCGTCGAGCAATTGATCGCCGCGGTGCCGCAGATGTCGGCGATCGCCAACGTCCGCGGCGAGCAGGTCTTCCAGATCGCATCGGAGAGCTTCACCGACGCGCAACTCGTCCAGCTCGCCAAGCGCGTGTCGCAACTCGCGAAGCAGGACGACGTCGACGGCGTGGTGATCACCCACGGCACCGACACCCTGGAGGAGACCGCGCTGTTCCTGAACCTCGTCGTGAGGACCGACAAGCCCATCGTTGTCGTCGGTTCGATGCGCCCCTCCACCGCGATCTCGGCCGACGGCGCGCTGAACCTCCTCGACGCGGTCGCCGTCGCGGCGAGCCGGGACGCGGTCGGCAAGGGCGTGATGGTCACGATGAACGACCAGATCCAGTCCGGCCGCGACGCGACCAAGCGCACGAACATCGTGCCGAGCGCCTTCTTCAGCCAGTGGGGCTCGCTCGGCATGGTGGTCGAGGGCAAGGCCTACTTCTTCCGGACGCTGGACAAGCGCCACGGCAAGAGCTCCGAGTTCGACATCGACACCATCGACAGCCTGCCGCTGGTCGCCATCGTCTACGGCTCGGGCAACATGTTCCCCGGCGCCTACAAGGCCGCGGTCGATGCCGGCGCCAAGGCGATCGTCAACGCCGGCACCGGCAACGGCTCGGTGCCCGGCTACCTCGTCGACACGTTGAAGGACATCCGCGCCAAGGGCACGCTCGTCATCCGCTCGTCGCGGGTCCCGGACGGCCTCGTGCTGCGCAACGCCGAGCAGCCCGACGACACCTACGATTGGGTCGTCGCCCACGACCTTAACCCGCAGAAGGCCAAGATCCTGGCCGCGGTGGCACTGACCAGGACGAGCGACACCAAGGCGTTGCAGCGGATCTTCTGGGAATACTGAGCCCGGCCCGTCCGGCGGCACCCGTGGGCGCTACGACGAGGACGGACCTCCATCGGGGGCGGGCGCGCCGGCCTTGACGCGCGCCGCCCGGTGCGGCGAGAGGGCATGCGATGAGACAGATGCATCCGGTGGTCGCGGCGGTGACGGCCCGCGTGGTCGAGCGGTCGCGCGCGACGCGGACGGCCTACCTCGCCCTGATCGCGCGGGAGCGCGACGGCGGCGTGCACCGCCCGACGCTGGCCTGCGGCAACCTCGCCCACGGGTTTGCGGCCTCCGGCGAGGACAAGGCGGCGATCCGCGCCGGCCGGACCATGAACGTCGGCATCGTCACCGCCTACAACGACATGCTGTCGGCGCATCAGCCCTATGGGCGCTACCCCGAGCAGATCAAGCTGTTCGCCCGCGAAGTCGGCGCCACCGCGCAGGTCGCGGGCGGCACGCCGGCGATGTGCGACGGCGTCACGCAAGGGCAGCGCGGCATGGAGCTGTCGCTGTTCTCGCGCGATACGATCGCGCTCTCGACGGCGGTGGCCCTGAGCCACGGCATGTTCGACGGGGCGGCGCTGCTCGGCATCTGCGACAAGATCGTGCCGGGCCTCCTGATCGGCGCGCTGCGCTTCGGCCACCTGCCGACGATCCTGATCCCGGCCGGCCCGATGCCCTCGGGCATCGCCAACAAGGAGAAGCAGCGCATCCGCCAGCTCTACGCCGAGGGCAAGGTCGGGCGCGAGGAGCTGCTGGAATCCGAGTCCGCCTCCTACCACGGGGCCGGCACCTGCACCTTCTACGGCACCGCCAACTCCAACCAGATGATGATGGACGTGATGGGCCTGCACATGCCCGGCGCCTCGTTCATCAATCCCGGCACCAAGCTACGGCAGGCGGTGACGCGCGCCGCGATCCACCGGCTCACCGAGATCGGAGCGTCCGGCAACGACTACCGGCCGCTCGGCCGCTGCGTCGACGAGAAGGCGATCGTCAACGCCGTCGTCGGCCTGCTCGCCACGGGCGGGTCGACCAACCACGCGATCCACCTGCCGGCGATGGCGCGCGCCGCCGGGATCGCGCTCGACTGGGAGGATTTCGACAGGCTCTCGGCGGTCGTGCCGCTGATCGCCCGCGTCTACCCGAACGGCTCGGGCGACGTGAACCAGTTCCACGCCGCCGGGGGCATGAGCTTCGTCATGGCGAGCCTGATCGATGCGGGCCTGCTGCACGACGACATCCTGACCGTCTCCGGCGGGCGTCTGCGCGACCATGCCCGCGATCCGAAGCTGTCGGGCGACGACCTCGTCTTCGCGGATGCGGTCGCCGACAGCCTCGACGACACGATGCTGCGGAAGCCCGCCGCGCCGTTCCAGGCCGATGGCGGCATGCGCCTCGTGACGGGCAACCTCGGCCGCGCCACGTTCAAGACCAGCGCCGTCGAGGAGCATCGCCGCACGATCCAGGCGCCGGCCCGGGTGTTCGACGATCAGGACGACGTGCTCAAGGCCTTCGCGGCGGGCGAACTCGAGCGGGACGTGGTCGTCGTGGTGCGCTTCCAGGGCCCGCGCGCCAACGGGATGCCGGAACTGCACAAGCTGACGCCGCAGCTCGGCGTGCTGCAGGACCGCGGCCACAAGGTCGCGCTGGTCACCGACGGGCGGATGTCGGGGGCGTCGGGCAAGGTGCCGGCGGCGATCCATCTCAGCCCCGAGGCGCTGGGCGGCGGCCCGATCGCCAGGATTCGCGACGGCGACATTGTTCGCCTGAGCGCCGAGGAGGGGCTGCTTCAGGTGCTCGTGGACGATGCCGAACTCGCCGCCCGCGCGGAGGCGGTGCCGCCCCTGCCCGCATCCGGCACCGGGCGCGAGCTGTTCGCTTTCATGCGCAACGGTGCCGACGGGGCGGAGCAGGGCGCGTCCGCCATGCTCTCCGCCGCCGGCCTCTGACGGCCTCGGGAAAGGACCATGCGATGACCGGCATCGACGCCCTGATGCGCTCCGTCCCCGTGATTCCCGTCCTGGTGATCGAGGAGGCCGAGCATGCCGAGCCGATCGCACGCGCCCTGGTCGCTGGCGGCCTGACGGCGCTGGAGGTCACCCTGCGCACGCCCGCGGCGCTCGACGTGATCCGCGCCATGGCGCGCGTCGAGGGCGCCGTGGTCGGGGCGGGTACGGTGCTGAACGCCCGCGACCTCGACGCAGCGATCGCGGCGGGCGCCCGCTTCATCGTCAGCCCGGGCCTGACGGCGCCGCTGACCGAGGCCGCGCTCGCGCGGGGCATCCCCTACCTGCCGGGCGTGGCGAACGCCGCCGACATCATGCGCGGGCTCGACCACGGCCTCGACCGGTTCAAGTTCTTCCCCGCCGAGGCCTCGGGCGGGATCAAGGCGTTGAAGGCGCTCGCCGCGCCGTTCGGCCAAGTCCGGTTCTGCCCGACCGGCGGCATCTCCGAGACCACCGCTCCGGATTGGCTGGCGATCGAGGCGGTGCTCTGCGTCGGCGGAAGCTGGGTGGTGAGGCCCGGCCCGCCGGACGTCGCCGCGATCCGAAGGGCGGCCGAGGCGGCCTGCGCCCTACGGACGGGCTGAAAACGCGAAGCCCGCCGCGGCGGATGCCGGGCGGGCTGGTTTTCGAGTCAGACCGGCGGATCGATCAGCAATCGTCGCCCTTCGACGCCTGCTGGGCTGCCGTGGGCTTGCCCTGGGACTGCTGCTGCACGTCGCTCGGCGAAGTCGCCGTCGTCGCGGCAGCGCCCGCATTGTTCATCGCGCCGACGGTGCCGGGCGACTCGCCACCCTTGGCGCCCGGGCTGGCGTTGGCCGTCGCCTTCGGATCGACCGTCGAGCTCTTGCTCGCATCCGCGGCGCCCTTGACCGTCGTCCCGGTGGCGCAGGGTGCGGCGAAGGCGACCGAGGACATCAGCAGGATGGCGCCGGCGCCGGTGAGCATCGAAAGCTTTCTCATGCGTCCCTCCAATTCATCAACTCCCTTCCAACGGGGTTTGTATCTCATGGTTCCCGAGGTTTCGCGGTCGGGAAGTGCAGGCAAGGAGAGGTTCGAGGCTTGAGCATGACGTGTGCGGTGCAAGATCGTGTTGCACCGCAATCCACCGGCCGGGCGCTGCTCCGGATGCACCGAAGACTGTCCGCATCGGCGACGATTAGGGTCCGTCATGGCCCCACGACGCGGCCCGGACGGCGTGTGATCTCTACTGCGCGGGCACGGCTTCGCGGCGTTCGCGCGGGCTGAAGCGGCCGTCGCCCTCGGGCTGCATCTCGATCCGGCGCTGGTGATGCGCGTGCAGGGTCGAGCGGTGGCCGATCGAGACGATGGTGGTGCCGGGCAGGCGATCGCGCAGCATCCGGTAGATGCCGGCCTCGCTCGCCTCGTCCAGCGCGGCGGTCGCTTCGTCGAGAAACAGCCATTCGGGCTTGGCCAGCACCGCCCGGGCGATGGCGAGCCGCTGCTGCTCGCCGCCGGACAGGCGCTGGTCCCAGGCATCGACCTCGTCGAGGCGGTCGACGAGCGCCGGCAGTTGCGCGGCGACCAGCGCCTCGCGGATCGCCGCGTCCGGGAACTGGTCGGTGGTGTTCGGGTAGGCCACGGCGCCGCGCAGCGTGCCCAGCGGGATGTAGGGGCGCTGCGGCAGTACCAGGGCCGACTGCCCCGCCGGCACGTCGATGCGGCCCTTGCCGAACGGCCAGATGCCGGCGATCGCGCGAAACAGCGTTGACTTGCCCGATCCCGACGGACCGGTGACGAGCGTCGCCGCGCCCTTGCGCAGGGCGAGGCTGTCGGTCGTCACGATGGTGCGGCCGTCCGGCAGGCCGAGCGTCAGGCCGGTGCCGGTGACGTCGCCCGCGGTGGCGTTGCCCTGCGCGAGGCCGTCGGTCGCGGCGGAGAACGCCTCGGCCTTGGTCATCGCCCGCTTGAACGAGGCGAGACGGTTGGTGTTGGCCTTGTAGGCCGCGATCGTGACGTAAGAATTGATGAAGAACGACAGTGACGACTGCACGCTGGAGAAGGCGTCGCCGGTCTGCTGGAACTGGCCCAGCGTGATCTTCTTCAAGAAGTAGCTCGGTGCTGCCAGGATATAGGGGAACACCACGCTGATCTGACTGTAGGACAGGGTGAAGCTGCCGAGCTTGATCCGCCGGTAGATGATCCCGAGGTAGTTGTCGATGATCTGCCCGAACAGGCTCTTGAGGCGCACGTTCTCGGCGCGCTCGCCGCGCAGGAGCGCGATCTGCTCCGAGTACACCCGGCTTCGGGCGAGCGAGAAGCGGAAGTCGGCCTCGACCTTCTCCTGCCGGAAGTCGAGCCCGATCAGCGGGCGGCCGATCAGATGGGTCAGCCACGTGCCGACCACGGCGTAGCCGACGACGAGCCAGACGAGGAAGCCCGGCACGACCGTGTCGGTGAACGGCAGCACGAAGTCCCGCGACAGGCCCCACAGGATGACCATGAACGACACCAGGGTCGCGGCCTGCGACAGCAGGCGGATCGACAGCGTCGTCGTCTGCGAGATGAACAGGTTGACGTCGCTCTGGATGCGCTGGTCCGGGTTGTCCGCGTGCTCACCGGTGAACGGGACGCGGTAATGCGTGCCGCCGTCGAGCCAACGCTCGTAGAAGCTGCGGGTGAGCCACGTGCGCCAGCGCAGGTGGAGGGCTGCATCGACGAAGGTGTCGAACATGCCGACCACCACCCAGACGGTGGCGAGCGGCGCGAAGATCCAGACGAGCTGGTACCAGAACGCGGCGGAATCGTACTCCTGGAGCGCGTTGAACAGGTCGCGGAACCAGAAGTTCAGGCGCAGTTGCAGCGCCACCTGCGCGAAGGTGACGAAGATCGAGAGCGCGACCAGCCGCTGCCCGACCTTGCCCTCGGTGTCGCCGAAGAACCGGAACGGGCCGATCTCGGGCGTCGGCGCCTCGCGGCTCGCGAAGTAGGGGTCGGCAATCAGCGTGATCGCGCGGATCGGCTGGAGGTGGGAGATGCCGAGCACGAGGCCGGCGAAGACCACCGCGCCGGTGGCGGCGAAGGCCGGCGGCAGGAGGGCCGCCAGGCTCGGCGGCAGCAGGCTCGTCGCTGCGAGCGCCTTGGTGCCGGCCAGGAACAGAAACCCGATCCCGTAGACCGAGACGAAGACCTTCAGGTAGGCCGAGAGCTTGGCCGAGGCCAGCAGGATGCCGGCCATGACGAAGCCGGCGAGCGATACGTAGAGCGGCGGCGCGGGCACGCCGGGCGCCGCCAGCAGGGCGAGGGCGACGAGCGCCGTCAGGACGGCCTGCCAGCCGAGCCCGCTTCGAAGTGCGGCCACGCGCGTCTCCCGTAAGTTCCGAGGTGTCGGCCCCGCCTGCGAGGACGGTTTGCGCGGGAGTGACCGTGGCTCGTGGCGAGATCGTGGCACCGGAGCCGCAGCCCGATCAACCCGCGGCGGGATCGCGCGGCGGCCGCGCCGCTACCAGTTCCATTCCTCGAAGCCCGGCTCGCGGCAGCGATAGCCGATCGGGCATTGCGGGTTGTCGCGGGTGGGGACGAAGCGCAGCTCGGCGATCTCCGAGATGTCGCAGTAGCTGCGGTCGCGCACGATGCGCTCGGGCTGGCCGGCCCCGACGGCGATCATCACGTCGCCGCCGCGCCTGACCACGTCCATCGCCTCGGCGCAGGCGATCCGCGGCGTCGCCTGCCGGATCTGCGCGGCGGCCGGCCCCGGCATCAGGCCGAACAGGAAGGCCAGGACGATGCGTCTCATCGCTGGGGGGATCGGGCGCCTCGGTGACCCCTCCGGAGCGGATGGGCGGCAAAGCATGGCAGTTAACGCGCGCGGCCGCCAGCGTGCGGATGCCGCGTCGCCGGTGTCGCGCAAGTGTCCCATCCACGACTCCAATGCCGCCGCCTTGCCGCATTCGCGCGGTTTAAGGATTCCCGTTCCCGCAGGACGGGTTAAGGTTTCGTCTGCGGCGGACGGAATCCGGCCCCGCTTCGCCGACGGGAACCCGCAGGACCGCGACCGATGTCAGGCCCCTCGATCGTCCATGCCGCCCGCCACGCCCCGGCGCCGCGCTGCGAGCCCCATGGCGGGCACGGGGTGGCGCACGCGGCGCGGCCGAACCATGCGGCGCGGGCGAACGGAGCGGCCGAGCGGGTGCGCGGGAGAAAGCGCAGCCGCACGGCGCCGTTGCTCAGGGGCGGCTTCGGCCGCTGAGCGCGGCCCGCGGGGAGGATCGAGCGATGGCGATGGCGGGGGGGCTCGATGCGGGCCAGGCGGCGAGCCCGGCGGAGGCGGGCGGCGGCACGGCCCGCAACGGCTCGAAGTCCTGGGTCGCGTTGTTCATCGTCCTCGCCGCGGGCTGGGGCGCCCTGTTCGGCTACAGCGCCACGTTCCTCACCGAGGACATGCCGTTCCGGCCCCCCAGCACCGCCGTCGTGCCCGAGGCGCCCGCCTTCGGCTTCCCGCCGATGCCGCATCCGGTCGGCGTGCAGAGCGTGGCCTATGCCCCCGGCGCGCCGGCGGCTTCGGTCGGGCGCCCCGCGGCCGAGCCCGGCGCTCCGGCCATCATCCCCGCGCCGCCGCCGGCGCCCGCACCCGCACCCCGGATCGAGCGGGCCGAGTATGTCGGCACCTGGGGGCCGAACGAGGCCGCCTGCGGTGCCCGCTCCCGCCGCCGCGGCTACATCCCGGCGACCATCACGCCGGAGCGCGCCAGCGCCGGCCGGACGATCTGCAGCTTCCACGACGGCCGCCGCAGCGGCAACACCTGGGTCATGGCCGCCGATTGCAGCGACCGCGGCCGCCGCTGGTCCTCCCAGGTCCGCCTCGTCGTCGACGGCGACCGCCTGACCTGGACGAGCGGCAAGGGCAGCGCCTCCTACGTCCGCTGCAACCGCCGGGCGGGCTGAGTCGGTCCGGGATGTCGCCGGATGGCGGTCTCCGTAGGCGGGCGTGGACGGGCGCCGGCGGGAATGTCGGCGCGCCATGCTTGCCGTCCGTCACGACCACTTTAGGTTCCGCCTCGGCAGCCGGTCGCGGCGACCGCACACGCCTGCGAGATCGCGCTCCCGCATGCCGACACCCCCGACCGATCCGCTCGACGCCCGCCTGCTCGCGCTTCTGCCCGCGGACGGCACGCCCGTCCTGAACCGGGTGATGCGCGCGATGCTCGGGCGCGCCTGCGAGCGGCCGGTCGCGGCGGAGGCGTACTTCTCCGCCCGCGACCGCCTGCTCGCACAGCGCCGCATCGGGCGGCTGCGCGGCCAGGGCGGCCAGGTCTTCCTGTCGATCGATCCGATGCCGGTTCCGGCGGCCGACGCTGCGGCCGAGGCGGTCGCCGAACCCTGGGCCGAGAGCCGGCTGATGAGCCCGCTGAAGGCGTATCTCGAAGGCCCGTTCCGCGCGGGCCTCGATCTCGGCGATGCGCTCTGCCTCGTCCAGGACACCTCGGTGATCGGCAGGGGGCCGTGGTCGGGGCAATGGTCGCGGCCGGACTTCATCCTCGTCTCGGCGATGCGCTTCCGGCTGCTGCCGGGCGCGCAGGTGGACGTGCATTCCTTCGAGTTGAAGACCGAGGCGGGGGGCACGGTGCAGGCGGTGCACGAGGCCCTGGCGCAGACGCGCTTCACCCATTTCGGCCATCTCGTCTGGCACCTGCCGGAAGGCTCGAAAGCCGAGGCGAGGCTTGCCGAGATCGCGTCCCAGTGCGAGGCCCACGGCGTCGGCCTGATCCGCCTGCGCGACCCCGGGCATCCGGAGGCGGGCGAGATCCTGATCGACCCGCGGCGCCGGCCGACGCTGCCGGCGGTGATCGACGGGTTCCTGGAGTCGCGCCTATCGGCCGCGCATCGAAGCAGGCTGGAGACGGCCGTGAAGGGTTCGTGCGGATGACGGGCAAGCTGATCGCGGTCGCCAACATGAAGGGCGGCGTCGGCAAGACCACGACGGTGGTGATGCTGGCGGAAGCACTCGCCGCCGACGGCGCGCGGGTGCTCGTCGTCGATCTCGACCCGCAGGCCAGCGTCTCGGTCTGCCTCGCGGGCGACGAACTGCTCGCCGCGATGATCGAGAAGGGCCGGACGCTCGAAGCCTATCTCGCGCTGAAGCTCATCATGAAGCAGAAGCCGCTGCTTGCCGCCCGCATCCACGGGCAGGTCAGCCTGACGACGCACAAGGGCGAGCCGCTGTCGCTGTCGCTGCTGCCGTCGGGCCCGTACCTGCGCATGGTCGAACGCGAGATCATCTACGAGCTGACGGGCCAGAAATACTCGATGCACGCCATCGAGGGCCGGCTCTGGAAGGTGTTCCAGGACGACTTCGTGCCCTTGACCGACAGCTTCGACTACATCCTGCTCGACTGCGCGCCGGGCATCTCGCCGATGACCGAGATCGTGGTGCGCGGCGCCGACCTCGTGCTCGTCACCTCGATCCCCGACTTCCTCTCGACCTACGGGCTGAACGCCTTCGTCGAGACGATCTGGCGGCGCTCGTCGAAGCAGGGCAGCCGGCTCGCGCCGAAGAGCGCGCCTCACGTCCTCGTCACCCGCTACCAGCAGCACGTCCGCCAGCATCGGGAGACGCTGGAGCGCCTGACCGCCGAGGCCGAGGCCGAGGATGCCGGCTTCAGGCTGCTGCGCACGCGCATCCCGCAGGCGGCGGCGCTGGCCGACGCCCTCGTGCCGAACGCGGATGCGCCGACCTTCTCGGCGAAATACGGTGTCCATGTCTCGAACGTGCTGATTCCGCTCGTCGAGGAAGTGAAGGGGATTCTCCATGGCTCTTGACGTCGACGGCTACGCCGTCCTGAAGGCGCTGGCCGCGTCGCCCGACGCCTTCCCCGACATCCGCGCCGAGATCGCCAGGACCGGCCGCACCCTGGTGGTGAAGCAGTTGAAGGCCAAGTCCCTGCCGCTGGCGGGCCTGCGCCGCATCCGCGGCATCCTCGGGGCCGAGACGTTCGCGCTCATCGTCGACGGCCTGGCCGACGCCGAGGCGAAGGCGCTGGTCGCGCGGCTCGACAAGAACCATCCGGACCTGAAGACGGCGCCGGCCGAGTGGCACCGGCGCCGCCTCGGCGGTCTCGCGGCCGACGAACCTCCGGCCGAGAAGGCGAAACCGGCCAAGGCGGAGAAGCCTGCGGCCGAGAAGAAGCCGAAGGCCGGCCGCGCGCTCGCGAGCCGCCCCTTCGCCGCCACCTGGGACGGCAAGGACCACGACGCGCCGGCGCCGAAAGGGCGCAAGGCGAAGGGATGAATCAGGGGGCCGAGCACCGCGACCCCCGCCGACGCACGAAAGAGGGGCCGCCTCGCGGCGACCCCTCTCCCAGTCCTTCGAGGATGGCGAGGACCTAGAAGTCCATGCCGCCGCCCATGCCGCCCATGCCGCCGCCGCCGGGCATGCCGCCACCGGACTCCTTCTTCGGAGCGTCGGCGATCATCGCCTCGGTGGTGACGAGCAGGCCCGCGACCGAGGCCGCGTCCTGCAGCGCCGTGCGCACCACCTTGGCCGGGTCGACGATGCCGGCCTGGATCATGTCGACGTACTCTTCCGTCTGGGCGTTGAAGCCGTAGACGTCGCTGGCCTTGTCGGTGATGCGTCCGACGACGATCGAGCCCTCGACGCCGGAATTGGCGGCGATCTGGCGGATGGGAGCTTCGAGCGCCTTCAGCACGATCTTGATGCCGGCCTGCACGTCCGGGTTGTCGCTGTGGACCGCCCGCACCGCGGTGCGGGCGAGGAGCAGGGCGACGCCGCCGCCCGGCACGATGCCTTCCTCGACCGCCGCGCGGGTGGCGTTGAGGGCGTCGTCGACGCGGTCCTTCTTCTCCTTGACCTCGACCTCGGTCGCCCCGCCGACGCGGATCACCGCGACGCCGCCGGCAAGCTTGGCGAGACGCTCCTGGAGCTTCTCCTTGTCGTAGTCCGAGGTGGTCTCCTCGATCTGCGCCTTGATCTGGCCGACGCGGGCCTCGATGTCGGCCTTCTCGCCCGAGCCGTCGATGATCGTGGTGGTCTCCTTCTCGATGCGGATGCGCTTGGCGCGGCCGAGCATCGGGAGCGTCACGTTCTCGAGCTTGATGCCGAGATCCTCGGCGATCATCTGCCCCTGCGTCAGGATCGCGATGTCCTCGAGCATCGCCTTGCGGCGATCGCCGAAGCCCGGCGCCTTGACGGCCGCGACCTTGAGGCCGCCGCGCAGCTTGTTGACCACGAGGGTGGCCAGCGCCTCGCCCTCGACGTCCTCGGCCACGATCACCAGCGGCTTGCCGGTCTGCACCACGGCCTCGAGCACCGGCAGCATCGCCTGGAGCGAGGAGAGCTTCTTCTCGTGGATGAGGATGTAGGGGTCCTCGAGCTCGGCGACCATCTTCTCCGCGTTCGTGATGAAGTACGGGGAGAGGTAGCCGCGGTCGAACTGCATGCCCTCGACGACGTCGAGCTCGGTCTCGGCGGTCTTGGCCTCCTCGAC
>NZ_CAXTHR010000041.1:0-29482 GCF_964244095.1 uncultured Methylobacterium sp.
CCGTCTGGCGGTCGAAGGCGTTGAACACGTCGGCCATCATCTCGTGCGCGTCGCGCCGCGCCGTCTGGGCGATGGTCGCGACGAACTCGACGCGCAGCGTCTCCTCGATGTGGCGCAGCGCCTCCTTCTGCACGGTCTCCATCCGCAGCATGCGGTTGAGCACGTCGATCGCGAACTCCTCCGGCAGCAGGGTGAGCACCTTGGCCGCGTAGTCCGGCCGCACCTTCGAGAGCACGACGGCCACCGTCTGCGGGTACTCGTTGCGCAGGAAGGCTGCGAGGATCTCAGGGTCGACCTGCGCGATCGAGGCCCAGACGCGCTTGCCCGAGGCGCCCTTGATCTCGGCCATGATCATCGAGACCTGATCGGTCGGGAAGATCTTGAGCAGCAGCGACTCGGTGCGCTCGTAGTTCGAGGTGATGCCGCCGCCCGTCGAGAGCCGCGACACGAAGTCGATGATCAGCTTCTCGACGGTCTCCGCCTCCAGCGAGCCGAGCTGAACCATGGCATGGGAGACCGTCTTGATCTCGTCCTCCTCCAGGAGCTGCCAGATCGGCGCGCCCTCGGCCTCCCCCAGCAGCAGCAGCAGCGCGGCCGCCCGCTGCGGTCCCGGCATCGACGCGAACGCCGAATTGCCGAGTCCCTGCAATGCCTGGTTCAGTCCCGCACCCGCCGCCATCGTCCTGGTCTTTCCTCAACGCCACATCTGTCGAGACGCGAATCTCACGTCGTTTCCTGTATCCAGTTGCGCAACACCTCGACGGTCTCCGAAGGGCTGGCGCGGACCATGTCGACCACGCGCTGCACCGTCTCGGCCTGGATCTGCCCGTTGATCTTGGCAAACTCCATCAGCTTGGCGGTCTGGTTCTCGCGCGGCGCCAGGACCCCGCCGCCGGCGGCCTCGATGCCCGCCGCCTCGGGCGCCGCCAGCATCGCCGCGACCGGGTCCGAGGCGAGCACGCGCCGCAGCAGCGGACGCACGACCGCCAGGAGCACGATCAGCGTCAGCAGCGCGAGCACCGCCAGCTCGACCAGGCGCAGCACGTCCTCCCGGGTCGGGCTCAGCAGCGACTGGACCAAGGACGGCTCGGCGAAGTCGGCCGCCGCCGGCGCCTCGGCGAAGCGCAGGTTCACCACCTCGATCTGGTCGCCGCGGGCCTTGTCGAAGCCGACGGTGCTGCGCACCAGCGCGGTGATCCGCTCGATCTCGGCGGCGGGGCGGGGCTGGTAGACGCTCCGGCCGTCGGGGCCGGGCGCGTAGGCGCCGTCGACCAGCACCGCCACCGAGAGGCGCTTGACGCGGCCGCCCTCGACCACCTCCGTCTTGGTGACGCGGGAAATCTCGTAATTCGTGGTCTCCTCGTTCTTGTTCGAGGAATCCTTCGTCGGCGCCGGCTTGTCCTGGTTGGCGCCGGGCAGCTCGTTGCCGACGGTGACCGCACCCTCGGCGCCGGCCGTCAGCGAGGCTTCGGTGCGGGTCTGGGTCGAGCGCACCACCCGGCTCTCCGGATCGAAGGTCTCCGAGCGGCTCTCGACGCGGTTCAGGTCGAGTTCGGCCGAGACCTGCACCCGGGTGCGCCCCGGTCCGACGATGCCGGCGACGATCTCCTCGATCTGCGCGCGCAGGCGGCGCTCCAGGCCGGTCTGCTTCTCCTCGAAGCCGGCCTCGGCCTGCGCGCCGCGGGCGCCGTCGGCGAGCAGGCGCCCGCGCTCGTCGACGATCGAGACGCGGTCCGGCTTCAGGCCCTCCACCGCGGACGCCGCGAGGTGCCGGATCGCGCGGACTTGGCCCGCGTCGAGGTCGCCCATCAGCTTGAGCACGATCGCGGCGCTGGGCTGCTCGCGGTCGCGCTCGAACAGCCGGCGCTCGGGCATCACGAGGTGGACGCGGGCGGCCTGGACGCGGCCGATCGCCCGGATCGAGCGGGCCAGCTCGCCTTCGAGCGCCCGCAGGTGGTTCACATTCTGGACGAAGTTCGTGGAGGAGAAGGCGTCGCCCTTGTCGAAGATCTCGTAGCCGACGCCGGCTTGGCTCGGCAGGCCCTTGCCCGCCAGATCCATGCGCAGGCGGGGGAGGTCGGCGCGCGGCGCCATGATCGTCTGGCCGGCCTCGCCCTTGGTCTCGTAGCGGATGCCGCGGGCGTCGAGGTCGCGGATGACGGCGGCCGAATCCTGGATCGACAGGTCGGCGAACAGCACGCCCATGTCGGGGCGCGAGACCCGCAGGATGACGAAGGCGAAGAAGCCGATCAGCGTCAGCGTCACCGCCGCCATCGCCGCGAGCCGCGCCGGTCCGAGCTTGGTGACGAGGTCGAGAACCGGCTTCACGGCTGCTACGCATCCACCCATCGCAGGCACCGGCGGCCCCGCTCGGCAGAATTTGCCCGGGGCGTGGTTAGCGGGCGGTTAACGATTGCCTGCGCCCCTCGTCGCCGGGGCCGCGCAAACGCGGCAAAGCCGTACCCGCGGGGACGCGGACACGGCTTTGCAGGGGCTCCGGCCGGCCGCGCGGACTGCACCGCGCCGGCCGCATCCGGGGTGGGTTGGAGCATTTTCCAGTTGCGTGGACGCCGGCTCACGTGAAGAAAATGCGACCACACAGGGCGTTAGAACGGTTTCCGTGATCGGGATATCATGGAAAAACGTTCTAGTGGCGGTAGTGCTGGATGCGCGTGGTGCGCAGGCCCGCGAGACCGTGCTGGTCGATGGAGAACTGCCAGCTCAGGAACTCCTCGGTGGTGAGGGTGTAGCGTTGGCAGGCCTCCTCGAGGCTGAGGAGGCCGCCGCGGACGGCGGCGACCACTTCGGCTTTCCTGCGGATCACCCAGCGTCGGGTGCTCGTGGGCGGCAGGTCGGCGATCGTCAGGGGACTTCCATCGGGCCCGATCACGTATTTCACTCTCGGGCGGTGCGGTTCGGTCATGATACGCTCTACAACTCGACTGACCTGTCGAGCCCCGAACCTACGGGTGCGCGCTTAAAACATGTTGAAGCGGGTCGCTCGGATGCGATGCGTCAGCCCGAGGTTGTGGACAACCCGATCGAGGTCACGCTCGACAGCGGCACCCGCGCGGTGCCGATGATCAGCACCGGGCTCGTGCCGCTGAGATCGACTTCGTCCACCGCGCCGCTGGTGGCGGTGGCGACGGCGACGCTGGTGCCCGTGGCGTCGGTGGCCGAGACCTTGATCGAATAGGTGCCCTCGGCTGCCGCGAGCCCCGACGCGTTCTTGCCGTTCCACGCGAAGGTCTGGCTGCCGGCGGCGAGCGAGGTCGTCTGCGTGCCGACGACGTTGCCCTTGGCGTCCGAGATCGTCACCACCGCCTTGGCGGCGGCGCGCGCCGGCGTCAGGTTCCAGGTCGCCGAGCCGTCCTTCAGGTCGGCGGTGGTGCCGTCGGTGGTCACCGTCTTGCCGATGTAGCTCGTAGCGGAGGCCGCGCTCGCCGCCTTCGAACTCGCCAGGATGCTGTCGAGGCGGTCGTTGCCCTTGAGCTGCTGCTCGACCTGGGCGAACTGCACGAGCTGCTGCGTGAACTGGTTGGTGTCCATCGGGTCGAGCGGGTTCTGGTTCTTGAGCTGCGTCGTCAGCAGCGTCAAGAACTGCGTGAAGTTGCTCGCCAGCGTCGACGCATCGCCGCTCGCGCTGGTGCTCGTCTTGCCGCTCGACGCGGCCGCGCCCGTCAGGCTCGAGATGCCGGCTGCCATGATGGTGTCTCCTCAGATCCGGATGTCGAGGCCGCTCAAACCGCGGAGCGCGCGCAGCGGCGCGGCCTCCGCGACCGCGGCCTCGGAAGGGGTGCCGGGCACGGCGCCGCCGCGCTCGGATCGTCCGTCGCGCCGTGCGGCCTCGCCGCCCGCGCCGCCGTCGCCGCGCAGCGACAGGTTGATGCCGGCCTCGGACGGGTCGAGCCCGGCCTGGGCCAGCGCCTGCTGCAGGCTGCCGGCATCGCGCTGGAGCATCGCCAGGGTGTCGATCCGCTCGACGACGAGGTGGGTCGTGACCGTGCCGCGGTCCTTGTCGATGTCGAGCCGCACGTCGATGCGCCCGAGTTCCGCCGGGTCGAGGCGGATCTCGAACCGGTTCGATCCGGCAAGCGAGCGCAGGCCGATCGTCATCGGCACCTGGCCGAGCGGCACCGCCGGGGCGGCGTGGTCCTTCTCCGAGGCGCCGGACGCGGGGCCGGCGCCCATCGCGGCGAGCGGCGGTTTCGCGGCGGCCTCCGCCGCGGCGGATGCCGGCGGCCCGGCGAGGACGTCGGCGCTCGCCGCGACCTGTGCCGCCGGATCGGGGCCGGACCCGGCCTCGCCGGCCCCGTCCGCGCGCGTGCCCGGTTCCCCGGCGACCGCCGGGACCCCGCCCGCAGCCGCGGCGCCCGCATCCGTGGCGCCCGCGGCCTCCGATGCGGCGTCCGATGCGCCGCTCGGTGCCGTTGCGCCCGGAGCCGGCACGACCGGCGCCGCGCTGCCGAGGACGATCGCGACGCTCGGCAAGGGCGCGTCGGCCGCCTTGATGTCGGCGGGCCTCGGCTCGGCGTCCGGATCGGTCTTCGTCTCATCCGCATCGCCCGGCGATGCCTTCGCTGGGAAAGACCCGGCGCCCGCACCGGTCCGCGCCGTTGCGTGCGCGTCGGTCCGCGCGCGCGCCGGGCCCGAATCCGTCGCGGCCCGGTCCGGCCGCGTCGGTCCGCCCGGTGCGGAAGCCCTGGTCGCGCGCGGCGGCGCGGCGGACGGCCGGGCCTCGGCGGCCTTCGCGCGGTCCGCCCGCGCCGCGGCGACCGCATCCGCGTGCCGCGCGCGGCCGGCGGCATCCCGGGCCTGCGCCGCATCCTTGGCGGCGTCGGCCGCCCGGTTCGTCGCGTTCAGGTCGCGGTCGAAGCGCGCGCGTGCGGCCGCGGCGGCGGCCGTCTCGCGCGCCGTCGGACGGGTAGGGCCCCGCGACGCCACATCCGCAAAATCCGTCGTTCCGGCCGCCATGCACCCACTCCTGCACCAAAGCCCGGAGCAAGCGGCAGGCCAGCAGCCATCATCGTACAAGTCTTTGATGGAAAAAGATTTTCTCTCCGCCATGACGCTTGGGGCGCGAAGGTCCGGGCGGTTGTTGCCGCCCGCCCGGCAGGACTTGCCGGGGTGGGGCACGCCGGGAACGCCCGCGGTCGGTGCTCTGGAAACACGCTCCGACACGCTCTATAGACAGGTCGGGCGGCGCGATCCTCGAACACCAGAGCCGCCGCCAGACCCGGCGCCATGAACTCCCTCGACCTTGCCAAGCCCCCCCACGAGACGCGCGTCGTCGTCGCCATGTCCGGCGGCGTCGATTCCTCCGTGGTGGCGGGCCTCCTGAAGCGCCAGGGCTACGACGTGGTCGGCATCACGCTCCAGCTCTACGACCACGGCGCCGCGAGCCACCGCAAGGGCGCCTGCTGCGCCGGCCAGGACATCCACGACGCCCGCCGCGTCGCGGAGCGGCTCGGCATCCCGCACTACGTCCTCGACTACGAGGACCGGTTTCGCGATGCGGTGATCGACCGGTTCGCGGACAGCTACCTCGCCGGCGAGACGCCGATCCCCTGCGTCGAGTGCAACCGCTCGATCAAGTTCCGCGACCTGCTCGCCACCGCGCGCGACCTCGACGCCGACTGCCTCGCCACCGGCCACTACGTCGCGAGCCGGCCGGTGTCGGGCGAGCCCGGCCGCCGTGCCCTCTACCGCGCCCTCGATCCGGCACGCGACCAGAGCTACTTCCTGTCCGCGACGACGCAGGCGCAACTGGATTTCCTGCGCTTTCCCTTGGGCGAACTGCCCAAGCACGAGACGCGGCGCCTGGCCCGCGAACTCGAACTGGCCGTGTCCGAAAAGCCCGACAGCCAGGACATCTGCTTCGTGCCGCAGGGCCGCTACGCCGACGTGATCGCGCGCCTGCGCCCCGACGCGGCGCGGCCCGGCGAGATCGTTGACCTCGCGGGCCTCGCGCTCGGGCGCCACGATGGCATCATCCACTACACCGTCGGCCAGCGCCGGGGGCTTCGCCTCGCCTCGCCCGAACCGCTCTACGTCGTGCGGCTGGAGCCCGAGACCGCCCGCGTCGTGGTCGGGCCGCGCGCCGCGCTGGCGACCCACCGCATCCGGCTCACCGACGTGAACTGGCTCGGGGCCCCGGGTCCCGTCCTCGACCGTCCGGTGGCGGTGCGCGTGCGCTCGACCCGCGAGCCGCGCCGTGCCCGGCTCGACTACGATCCCGCAACCGCCACCGCCGAGGTGATCCTGGCGGTGCCGGAGGACGGCGTCTCGCCGGGCCAGGCCTGCGCGATCTACGCCGACGAAGACCCGCGCGCGCAGGTGCTCGGCGGCGGCACCATCCGGCGCATCGATGCGGCCTCCGTCGCCGCGGCCCGGGCCGCCTGAACCGATCCGTCCCCTCAGACCGTAAGAGAACGCGCATGCCGAGCGAGCCGCAGGAGGCCGGGCCGAGCACTGCCCTGATGCGCAGGGCCTATGCCCGCTGGGCCCCGGTCTACGACGTGGTCTACGACAAGCTCACCGAACCGGCGGCCCGCGCGGCCGTCGATGCGGCCGCCGAAAGCGGCCCACGCATCCTGGAAGCCGGCGTCGGCACCGGCCTCGCGCTCGGCTACTATCCGCGCGGCAGCTTCGTCTGCGGCGTCGACCTCTCGGAGGACATGCTGCGGCGCGCCCGGCGCAAGGTGCAGCGGCGCGGGCTCGCCCACGTGAAGGGCCTGCAGGTGATGGACGTCTGCCGCCTCGGCTACGCCGACGCGTCGTTCGACGCGGTGGTGGCGCAGTTCCTCATCACCCTGGTGCCGGACCCGGAGGCCGCCTTGTCGGAGTTCCTGCGCGTGGTGCGCCCCGGCGGCGGCATCGTGCTCGCCAACCATTTCGGCCAGACCGAGGGGCCTGTGGCCAAGGTCGAGGAGATCGTCGCCCCGCTCTGCACCCGGATCGGCTGGTCGTCGGACTTCAAGGCGACCCGGATCGAGGCGTGGGCGCGGCGCAACGGCGTCGCGTTCATCGGCGTCGCCCCGACCTTCCCAGGCGGGTTCTTCAAGATCCTGCGGATGCGAAAGCCGGGCTGACCCGCGGATCGCGCGATGCCCCCGGAGCCTGCGAGGAGCCGGATGCGGCGCGCGATGCGCTGGTTGCCGCTGGCGCTGCTGCTCGGGCTGTCGATCGCGGTCCTGGTCTCGGGCGCCGCGCAACTCCTCAGCCTCGACCGGCTGCTCGAATCCCGCCTGTGGCTGCGCGGCGTCGTCGAGGCCGACCGGCCGCGCGCCCTGGTCCTCGCCTACCTGATCTACGTCGGCGCGGTCGTCGTCTCGGTGCCGGCCACCCTGATCCTGACGATGGTCTGCGGCTTCCTGTTCGGCGTCATTGCGGGCGGGCTCGTTGCCGTCTGCGCGGCGACGACGGGCGCCGCGATCGTGTTCGCGATCGGCCGCGGCCCCGCCTCGGACCTGCTGCGCCGGGCGGCGGGGCCGCGGCTCGCCGCGCTCGCCGACGGGTTCCGGCGCGACGCCTTCGGCTACATCGTGTTCCTGCGGCTGCTGCCGCTGTTCCCGTTCTGGATGACCAATCTCGGCCCCGCGGCCTTCGGGGTGCGGCTGCGCACCTTCGTGCTCGCCACCGCCTGCGGGCTCTTGCCCGGCGCCTTCGTCTACGCGGCGACGGGGGCCGGCATCGAGGACGTCGTCGCCGCACACGCAGAGGCCAAGACCGCCTGCCTCGCCGCGGGCGGCCTCGATTGCACCGACGCGCTGAGTCTCCGGGCGCTGGTGACGCCGCGGATGGTCGGCGGCCTGGGCGGGCTCGCCGCCTTCGCGCTGATCTCGATCGCGCTACGCCGCCGCTTCGCCCGGCGGCAGGCGCCCGGGCCGGGCGGCTGAGCCGCCGCGACCGGCCTCGATCGCTCGAAAACCCGTCCGTGCGGTCGCCTTAGGTCGTGAACTCATTAGTTCGGAGCCAGATACGGATGGCTGCGAGCTTGACGCTGGCGAGATAGTTTTCCGGGTCCCTGTCGTAGCGCGTTGCGATGGCCCGGAAGTGTTTGATCTTGCTGAAGAAGCGTTCGACGAGATTGCGATAGCGATAGAGGAACGGGCTGAAGGCCGGAACGTTCTTGCGGTTGGGCATCGGCCGAACGCTGGCCCCAGCGCCCTGCTCGGCGAGCCGCCGACGGCGTTTGTCGCTGTCGTAGGCTCGATCACCGAGCAGGATCTGACCGTCGCCGAGGCCGCCCAGCATGTCGTCGGCGACCTTGCGGTCGTGGGCCTGACCCTCGGTCAGCTTGAGGGCGGATGGGCCGGCCCTCGGCGTCGACAAGCGTGTGGATCTTGCTCGTGGATCTTGATGCTCAGGCTGCCGCGCGAGCGACCCATGCAACGCGATCGGTCGTCTTTTTTTAGCGGTGGCCGCGTGCTGATGCATGCGCACGCTGGTGGCGTCGATCATCTGGATGTCGCCGTCGTAAGCCGCTGACACCGCAGCCAGAACACGATCCCACACCCCGCGCTTGCGCCAGCGCCGGAAGCGGTTGCCGCACGTGGTCACCGGGGCGTAGCGCGACGGGATCTCCGCCCACGGCGCACCCGTGCGCAGACGCCGGAAGATCCCGTTCAGCACCCGCCGATCGTCCACCCGCTCCTTGCCGCGAACGTCCGTCGGCGGAACCGGCGCGAGCGCCGCCCATTCCTGGTTCGTCAGATTGTAGCGTCCCATCGCCTCCTCCATGACCAAAGGAAACCACCCAGACACCCTACCGATCCAACACCCAACTTATGAGTTCACGACCTAGCCCTCGGTGCGCAGGTCCGGCGCCAGGTAGGGCCGGCCCTCGGCGGTCAGCGCCCGGTCCACGGCCTCGATCGCGACGAGGATGCGGGTCAGGTCCTCGGCCATCGAGACCGGGGCGAGCTCGATGCCGGCGAGCCGCTTCGTCATGGCGTTGCGCTGGCGCGCGAGCACGGCGCGTGCGCGATTAAGGTCGTCGATCTCGTCCGCCGTCATCGCCCTGCTTCCTCGTGGTAGGCCCCCCGTCCCCGATGGACGGCAGCAAAAAGCCCCGCGTGCCATGGGGGCCGCGGGGCGCGATGTCGTCGTGCCGGTCAGGCGATCCTACGGACAGGAATGACGCTGGCCGTCGTTGCCGAGATAGGTGCCGGAGCGGCGATCGTAGGACCGGAATCGCTGGACGCAGTAATCCACCGCGTCGGCGCCCGCAGGGGCGGCTTCGGTCTCGACCTGGGCGTAGCCCTCATCGTAGCCGTAGGCCGTCGGTGCGTATCCGCCGCCGTAATAGCCGTTGTCGTAGCCGTATCCGCCATACCCGTAGCCGAGGCCGCCGGCGGCGAGGCCGAGCCCGAGACCCGCGGCACCGTAGCCGAGGCCGCGCCCGTAGCCGCCATACCCACGCCCGTAGCCGCGGGCGATGCCCGGGTTGCCGAAGCCGCCGCGGTTGCCCGCAAGGCCCCGGCCCGCGCCGAACCCGCCGCGATTGCCGAGGCCGCCGCCGTTGCCGGCAAAGCCGCCCCGGTTGCCTCCGAAGGCGCCCCGGTTGCCGAAGCCGCCGCCGCCCCGCATGCCGCCGCCACCGAGGCCGCCGCCCCGCATGCCGCCGGCGGCGGCGAAGCCGCCGCTCTTGGTCGCCAAGCCCTGGGCACTCACGCTCGCCGGCAGCATCGCCGCGGCGCCGAGCGTCAACGCGGACGCGATCAGAAGTCGCTTCATGGCCTGCTCATCCTCTTGATTAGGGGGACCGCCCGCCCGATGACCGCCCGGGGGTCCACAAAGGTCCGAGCCGGCATCGGCTTCGTCCCGATGGAACGAAACGCCATCACCGGCCCGCTGTGCAGGTTGAACGCGTGGAAACCGGAACCGTTCATTGCCGACTTCAGAAGAACGCCTGCAACCCGGTCTGCGCGCGGCCGAGGATCAGGGCGTGGACGTCGTGGGTGCCCTCGTAGGTGTTGACCGTCTCGAGGTTCTGGGCGTGGCGCATCACGTGGTATTCGCCCATGATGCCGTTGCCGCCGTGCATGTCGCGGGCTTGCCTCGCGATGTCGAGCGCCTTGCCGCAATTGTTGCGCTTGATCAGCGAGATCATCTCCGGCGCCATGCGGCCCTCGTCCATCAGGCGTCCGACCCGCAGGCTCGCCTGAAGCCCAAGCGTGATCTCGGTCTGCATGTCGGCGAGCTTCTTCTGGACGAGCTGGGTCTGCGCCAGGGGCCGGCCGAACTGCCTGCGTTCCAGGGTGTAGGACCGCGCCCGGTGCCAGCAATCCTCGGCCGCGCCCATCACGCCCCACGCGATGCCGTAGCGCGCCCGGTTGAGGCAGCCGAACGGCCCCTTCAGGCCGGACACGCCGGGCAGCAGCGCATCCTCGCCGACCTCGACGCCGTCCATGACGATCTCGCCCGTGGTCGAGGCGCGCAAGCTGAGCTTGCCCTTCAGCGTCGGGGCCGAGAGCCCCGTCATGCCCTTTTCCAGGATGAAGCCGCGGATCGCGCTGTCATGCGCGTCGGACTTCGCCCAGACCACGAACACGTCGGCGAAGGGCGCGTTCGAGATCCACATCTTGGCGCCCGAGAGCCGGTAGCCGCCGTCGATCTTTTGCGCCTTCGTCTTCATGCCGCCGGGATCGGAGCCCGCGTCCGGCTCGGTCAGGCCGAAGCAGCCGATGAAGTCGCCCGAGGCGAGATTCGGCAGGAACTTCCTGCGCTGCGCCTCCGAGCCGTAGGCGTGGATCGGGTACATCACCAGCGAGGACTGCACGCTCATCATCGAGCGGTAGCCGGAATCGACCCGCTCGACGGCGCGCGCGACGAGGCCGTAGGCGACGTAGGAGGCGCCGGCGCAGCCGTATTCCTCCGGCAGGGTCACGCCCAGCAGCCCGAGCGCGCCCATCTGACGGAACAGGTCCGGATCGGTCTTCTCCTGCGCGTAGGCCTCGACGATGCCGGGCAGCAGCCGCTCCTGCGCGAAGGCGTGGGCGGTGTCGCGGATCGCGCGCTCGTCGTCCGTGAGCTGGTCGTCGAGGAGGAACGGGTCGTCCCAGACGAAGGCGGCCGAGGCGGGGGCCGAGGGGCCTGCACTGCCGGCGGGCGCGCGCATCGGTGCGTTCATGGTCGGTCCCTCCCAAGATGTCGGGCCGGCGCGGTCCGCGTTCCGCCGCCGGTCCGTTGACCGACAACATAACCGTCGCCGGCCGTTCTTCCACCGATCCGGGTCGTTGCCGGCTCCAAGTCAGGCGCGGCCGAGCAGCGTCAGCCACGCGATGGTCGTGAACGGGGCGAGCAGCGTCGAGACCAGCAGGGAGGCGGCGACCAGGCCGGTCTCGGTCCGGTAGCGCACCGCCAGCAGGTAGGCGTTGATGCCGACGGGCATCGCGGCAAACAGCGTGGCGACGCCGGCATAGGCCGGCGGCATCGCAAAGACCCGGGTCGCAAGCAGCCAGACCACCAGCGGGTGGACGACGAGCTTCAGGAGCGCGATCACCACCGCGCCGGGCAGGTCGAACAGCACGCGGTAGCGCCTCAGCCCGGCGCCGAGCGCGATCAGCGCGCAGGTCGAGGCGGTGGCCGCGAACATGTCGATCAGCGCCTTCGGGATGCCCGACGGCACGATGCCGCCGCCCTTCAGCGCCATGCCGGCGAGCAGGGCCACGAAGATCGGGTTGCGGATCAGCACGCGGCCGAGGCCGCGCAGGCGCTGCCACAGCGAGCGCCCCGCCTCCGCCTCGATCAGGAAGGTAGCGCAGCCCATCATCAGCGGCAGGTGGACGGCGAGCAGCAGGAACAGCGGGAACGCGCCCTCCTCGCCGTAGGCCTGGAGGATCGTCGGCACGCCGACGAAGATGGTGTTCGACTGGCTGGCCGCGAAGCCGTGCAGGATCGCGCCCTGCCGGCCGATGCCGGCGCGGCGCCGGGCGATCAGCGTTCCGGCGAGCCACGACACGCCGGCGCCGCCGAAATAGGCGATCCAGTAGCCCCAGGCGACCTCGCCCTCGAGGCCGGGCCGGGTCAGCGTCGCGACGATCAGCGCCGGCACGGCGATGGCGAAGACGTATTCCGACAACCCGTCGCTGACCTTGTCGGACAGGAGCCCAGCGACCGCCGCACCCCAGCCGATCAGGATGATCCCGAAGACCGGGACGATGATCATGACGGCGTTCACGGCAAGGGCGGCCCGATCGGTTCGGAAGGGTGTGGCGCATAGCACGATGGGAACGGCCGTCGCGATGCGTGCGAGGCATGGCGGCGGCCGACCGGGCCGGTTATCGCCCCGCCACCTCCGTCCGCGCCTTCAGGATGTCGATCAGCGCGCGGTCGCGGCGGGCTTCCAGTTCGGGCAGCGTGCGGCCGGCGGCCTCCTCGGCGATGCCGGCGACGATCGCGTCCTTCACCGCCTCGGTCAGATCCGGGGTGCCGAGGCTCTCCCAGCGGCGGACCTGGCTCGGCCCGAGATGGTCGAGGTAGCGCCGGATGCCGCCGGCCCCGCCGCCGAGGTGGTAGGTCATGTGCGGGCCCATCGCCGCCCAGCGCAGGCCGGGCCCGTTGCACAACGCGGCGTCGATGTCGGCGACGCTGGCCACATTCTCGGCCACGAGGTTCACCGCCTCGCGGTACAGCGCCGAGGCGAGGCGGTTGGCGATGTGCCCGGGCATCTCCTTGAGCAGGACCACTGGGCGGCGCCCGAGGCGCGCGTAGAACGCGGCGGCACGCTCGGCGATTGCAGCGTTGCCGGCGACGATCTCGACGAGCGGCACGAGGTGGGGCGGATGGAACGGGTGGGCGACGACGATCCGCTCCGGCGTGGCGCAGTCGGCGACGATGCGGCTGCGCAGCATCGCCGAGGTGCTCGACGCGACGATCACGCCCGGCGCCGCCAGCGCGTCGAGGTCGGCCAACACCGCGCGCTTCACCGCCTCGGTCTCGGGGGCGTTCTCCTGCACGAAGACCGCGCCGGAGACCGCGTCCGCAATCGCCGCGTGGACGGTGAGCCGGCCGGCGGCGACCGGGCCGAGCTCGGCGAGCTGCCCAAGATGGTGCGCGACCGAGGCCCGCAGCCCTTCCTCGAACCCTGGGGCGGTGTCGTAGGCGGCGACGTCGAAGCCGTGGGCCAGGAACAGCGCAGCCCAGCTCGCCCCGAGGGTGCCGCAGCCGACCACGGCCACGGACCCGGTTTCATCCGCTTCGACAGCCGTCACGTCCTCGCCTCCCCGCGCTTTACTTTCGGCCCGCGCCTCGCCTAGTCAATGGGCTGCCGGGCGTCCATCGCCCGTCACGCGGCAGGCGGCACGACCTGCGCCCGGAGGACACCGATGTTCAAGCGCGCCTCGGCCGCGGCCGCCGCCCTTCTGATCCTCGCCGCCGGCACGGCGCGCGCCGACGACGTCGTCCGCCTCGGGAACCTGAAGTTCGCCCATTACGGCGCGATCTCCTACCTCAAGGAGATCGCGCCGAAATTCGGCCTGAAGATCGACGAGAAGCAGTTCGCCAAGGGCGCCGACATCTACCCGGCGATGGCGGTCGACCAGATCGACATCGCGGCCTCCGGTGCCGACGGCGCGGTGGCCGCGCGCGGCAACGGCGTGAAGCTTTTGGTGGTCGCGGGCTTCGCCAACGGCGGTGTGCGCATCCTCAAGCGGCCGGACCTGCCCGCCAAGACCGCGGCCGACCTCAAGGGCCTCAAGGTCGCCACCGTCCGCGGCGGCGCGCAGGATCTGATGCTTCTGGCCGAACTCGACAAGCACGGCATGACTTGGTCCGAGCGGCCGGGCAAGGACGTGCAACTGACCTACTTCAACAACTACGCCGACCTGAACCAGGCGCTGGCGCAGAAATACATCGACGTGATCTGCCAGTCCGAGCCGCAATCGACGCAGGCCATCAGCGCCGGCTGGGGCGTCGAGCTGGTGAAGCCCTACGACACCCCGATCGGCATCCCCTACCGCCCGCTCGTGATGACCGAGAAGATGTACAACGAGCGGCCGGAAGTCGCCGCTCGCGTGCTGAAGCTGTTCGTCGCGGCGACCAAGGCGTTCATCGACGATCCCATGCTCGCCGAGAAGTACGTCCGCGAGCAGGTGTTCAAGGGCCAGCTCACGAGCCAGGACTTTCGCGACGGCATGGCCAACGCGAGCTACACCTACGACATGCCCGCCGGCCACATGCAGGTAACGACCGACTACATGATCAAGTACGGCCTCGGTAAGATGGTCGCTCCGCCGAAGAGCGACGCGGAGTGGGTGAAGCTCGACCTGCTCGAGAAGGCCAAGGCCGAGCTGAAGATCAACTGATGCGCCTCGCCTCGCTTCGCGGCGCCATCGTCCCGGTCGGGCTTCTCGTGCTGTGGGAGGTGCTGAGCCGGGTTGGCGTGTTCTCGGCGATCGTGCTGCCGCCGCCGAGCGCGGTCGCGGTCAAGTGGTTCTCGGGCCTGCTGCCGGGGCTTCCCTACGATCCGGGCACGGAGAGCTACGCCGCCTGGCTGTTCTCCGGCGAGATGCCGCACGACGCGGTGTCGAGCCTGTCGCGGGTGCTGTCGGGCTTCGTCATCGGCGCCGGGCTCGCGGTGCCGACCGGCCTCGTGCTCGGTACCAGCGACCGGCTCTACGCGCTGTTCAACCCGCTGCTGCAGGTGCTGCGCCCGATCCCGCCGATCGCCTACATCCCGCTCGCCATCGTCTGGTTCGGGCTCGGCAACCCGCCGGCCCTGTTCCTGATCGCGCTTGGGACCTTCTTCCCGGTGCTGGTGAACACCATCGCCGGGGTGCGGCAGGTCGATTCGATCTACATCCGCGCCGCGCGCAACCTCGGCGCCGGGTCGTGGACGATGTTTCGCCGCGTCATCCTGCCGGCGGCGAGCCCGTTCGTGCTCGCCGGCATGCGCATCGGCATCGGCACCGCCTTCATCGTCGTCATCGTCGCCGAGATGATCGCGGTCTCCGATGGCCTCGGCTACCGCATCCTGGAGGCGCGCGAGTACATGTGGTCGGACAAGATCATCGGCGGCATGCTGACGATCGGCATTCTGGGACTTATCATCGACGGCGCGATGAGCCGGCTCAACGATCACCTGCTGCGCTGGCATCGCGGCCTGGAACGCTAGAACGAGACCATGTCCGCAGAGATCGTCGTCTCGAACGCCGTTAAGGTGTTCGGCACCGGAACCGCTGCGGTCGCAGCCCTGCAGGACATCACGGCGACCGTGCCGGAGGGGCAGTTCCTGTGCCTGCTCGGTCCGTCCGGCTGCGGCAAGTCCACTCTCCTGAACGCGATTGCCGGGTTCACCCCGCTCACCGACGGCCGCATCACCCTGGGCGGCCGGACGGTCACGGAGCCGGGGCCCGACCGCGGCATGGTCTTCCAGGAATATGCCCTGTTCCCGTGGATGAACGTCGAGGACAACGTCCGCTTCGGCCTCGACATCAAGGGCGTCCCGAAGCCCGAGGCCACGATCACCGTCGACCGGATCGTCGCGACGCTGGGGTTGAGCGACTTCCGCAAACGCTACCCGAAGGACCTGTCCGGCGGCATGCGCCAGCGCGTGGCCATCGCCCGCATCCTCGCGCTCGACCCGCCGGTGCTGCTGATGGACGAGCCGTTCGGCGCGCTCGACGCCCTGACCCGGCGCACCCTGCAGGACGAGCTGCTGCGGATCTGGGCCGAGTTCGCCAAGACCATCGTGTTCGTCACGCACTCGATCGAGGAGGCGATCTACCTCGCCGACCGCATCCTGGTGATGACCTACCGCCCCGGCCGGATCAAGCGCGACGTGCTCGTCGCGATGCCCCGCCCGCGCGACACGGCCTCGTCGGACTTCAACACGATCAAGCGCGAACTCGCCGGCCTGGTGATGGAGGAGCAGCAGCGGTTCACCAACGCCGAGCTGCACGCGCCGGCGGTGGATTGAGGGGCCCGCGCCTATCCTCAGATTCGCCGCTTTCCACGGTCACGAACCGGGCGAGCGCGCCGGCCCGCGATCCGGCCGCGCCGAGGAGTCCGGCCCGCGGTGATCCGCTTCGAGAACGTCACCAAGATCTACAAGACGGACGGCCACCGCCGCACCATCCTGGAGCGGGTGTCGCTGACGCTGAAGCCCGGCATCAGCTACGGCATCCTCGGGATCAACGGCGCCGGCAAGTCGACCACGATGCGCCTGATCGGCGGCACCGAGGAGCCGTCGAGCGGCAGGATCAAGCGCGCGCTCCGGGTGTCCTGGCCGCTGGGCTTCGGCGGCGGCTTCCATCCGGCGATGACCGGCCGGGACAACGTGATCTTCGTGGCGCGCGTCTACGGCGAGGACCCCAAGCGCGTGCTCGACTACGTCGAGGACTTCTCCGAACTCGGCAGCTACCTCGACGTGCCGATCCGGACCTACTCCTCGGGCATGGGCGCGCGGCTGGCCTTCGGCATGAGCATGGCGATCCCGTTCGACTGCTACCTGATCGACGAGGTGACGGCGGTCGGCGACGCGCGCTTCCAGAAGCGGTGTTCGGACGTCTTCGCCGAGCGCCGCAGGAACGCCGACGTCATCATGGTGTCCCACTCGATGGAGGTGATCCGCGAATGGTGCACCCAGGGCATCGTCCTGCTCAACGGCCGGGCGATCATCTACGAGGACGTCAACGACGCGATCGAGGTCTATCGCCGCCTGAACGCGTGATGGAGGCGACGGGACGAACGGCTATGGGACGAACATCGTTTCGCCGCGCCGCCGCGTGACCATCGCGGAAGTGGCCTCCGCAGGGGCAACGGAAACAGCAGGTCCATGAACGTCGAGATCCGCAATCCCCAGGGCCAGCCGCTGACCACCGCAGACCGGTCCAAGGCGGTGGCGGAGTCGCTGCGCCAGATCGCGCGCCTGTCCCGCTTCGCCGACCGCAAGAAGGGCATCCGCTCCTACCAGAGCCACGTGAAGAGCGATCCGTGGCTGCCGATCCTGTTCGTGCTCTGCTTCGTCCTGCCGACGATCGCGGGCGGGGTGTATTACGGTCTGATCGCCTCGGACCGCTTCATCACCGAGGCGCGCTTCGCGATCCGGCCGGCGCTCGGCGGTTCCGAGAAGGCGACTCCCGACGCGGTCGGCACCAATGCCGGCGTCCCGCGGGAGATGCTCGCCCAGGACGTGCTGATCACGCACCAGTACGTCCTCAGCCGGCCGATGCTCGAGATCATCCAGGCGAAGCTTCCGATCCGTGACTGGTTCGGACGCGAGGCGATCGACTACCTCTCCCGCTTCGATGCGAAGGAGCCGATCGAGAAGTTCCTCAAGTACTGGCGCAACCAGGTCTCGATCGACATCGCGAGCAGTTCCGGCATCATGTCGTTGTCGGTGAGCGCGTTCGATCCGGCCGAATCGCTCGCCATCGCCCGGGCCATCCTCGCGGAGGCCGAGCGGATGGTGAACCAACTCAGCATGGCGGCCCGCAACGACGCTGTCGCCGAGAGCAACCGCGAGTTGCGTCTCGCCGAGGAGCGGCTGGCGAAGATCCGTCTCGCCGTGCGCGACCTGCGCAACCGGGACGGCGTCCTCGACGCGCAGAAGACCAACGAGACGAACCTCAAGATGGTCGGAGATCTGCGCGCGACCCGGATCAACCTCGATGTGCAGCTCACGATGTCGCTGCGCGACCTCGCCCCGGAATCCCGGCGCATCCTCGACATGAAGGCCCAGATCAAGGAACTCGACGACAACATCGCCCGGATCGAGCGGCAATCGGCGAGCCAGGACCCCGAGCAGAGACGCCTGCTCTCCGATGCCCTGACGCGGTTCGAGGCCCTGAACAACGAGCGGACGGACGCCGAGAAATACTACGCCAAGGTCATCGCGGCCAACGAACGGGCACGGATGGTCGCCGCGCGCCAGATCGAGTTCTTCAGTCCCATCGTCGAGCCGGTGCTGGCGGAATCCGCGACCCAGCCGCGGCGCGTGCTGATGAGCAGCCTGGTCGCGGCCGGCGCCGCGGTGTTCTTCGCCGCCGCGCTGTTCGCGCGCAAGCAGATGGCCTGAGCCGCACCGTCCGGGCTCGCTCAGCGGCGGTCGCCCCCGAAGGTCTGGCTCGGGACGGGTGCCGCGCCGGTGCGGTTCTCTTCGAGGGTAAGCAGGGTGTGGCCGCTCTCGGTGTCGAGGCCCGTGGTGGTCGAGGCCGCGGCGCCCACGGCTGTCGAGCCGATCTCGCTCGTCGCCGCACCCGCCACGGGTCCGATGGTGCCGCCGGTCCAGCCCTGCGCCCGCCAGCCCTGCGCCCGCTCGTCGAGGTCGATCGAGCCGTGCCGGTCGAGGATCGCCAGGACGCGGTCGGCGTGGCCGTCCTCGACCCGGGCCGTGACGAGCGTGCCGCCGCGGCGCACGCCCTCGGCGTAGGTCTCCGCCTCGTGCGGGCTCAGGCCCGCGCCGGTGAGACCGCCGAGCAGGCCGCCGGCGGCCGCGCCTACGCCGGCCCCCGTCACGGTCGCGACGAGCCATCCCGCCGCCACCACCGGGCCGACCCCCGGGATCGCGAGGAGGCCGAGGCCGGCGAGAAGGCCGGCGCCGCCGCCGAGTACCGTGCCGAGCGTCGCGCCGGTGCCGGCCCCGTCGCCGGCCTCGCTCTCGCTCGAAGCGCGCGATTGCGCGGCTGCACCGAGGGACGCGATGCGGCCCGCATGCCGGTCCTCGGCGTTGTTGGCGACGATGCTGATGTCGCCGTTCGGGATGCCCTCCGCTTCGAGGGTGTCGACCGCGCGGGCGGCCGCGTCGTAACCGTCGAACAGGGCGGTGATGGCGCGTGTCGCCATGGTCTTCCTCCGTTGTCTCGAGCTTTCACGGAGCCGCGTGCGGCACCGGTGACGATGGCGGCGCCCGATCGGTGAAGGCCTCGCATCCGGATCGGGCGTGGAGCCGGTTCAAGCCGCGGGCTCGGCGCCGGGTTCCAGCCTGGGCGCAGGCGTTAAGGCGGCGCTAACCATCCGCTCGGCACATCTTGCCGGGTCCGCCCGTCGCGGGCGGGAGCGGTGGGCATGGGCGGCCGGGCATGAGCGAGATGGCGAGCGTGCCGGGACGGACGGGCGGGCTTTCGGCGCTCGGCGGCTTCACGATGCCGAACCGCGCGAGCCTCGACGCGCTGTCGAAGCGCACCGACCTGTTCTTCGCCACCGCGGTGATGGGCATCCTCGCGGTGCTGATCTTCCCGCTGCCGTCGATGCTGCTCGACCTGCTGCTCGCCGTGTCGATCATCATGTCCGTGCTGATCATGATGACGGGGCTGTTCATCGACAACCCGCTCGAGTTCACCGTCTTCCCGACGCTGCTGCTCATCGCGACGATGCTGCGGCTGGCGCTCAACCTCGCCTCGACGCGGCTGATCCTGGGCCACGGCCACGAGGGCACGGCGGCCGCCGGCCACGTCATCGAGGCGTTCGGCAACTTCGTGATGGGCGGCAACTTCGTCATCGGGATCATCGTGTTCGCGATCCTGATCATCGTGAACTTCGTCGTGATCACCAAGGGCTCAGGGCGAATCGCCGAGGTCGCGGCCCGCTTCACGCTGGACGCGATGCCCGGCAAGCAGATGGCCATCGACGCCGACCTCTCGGCCGGACTGATCGACGAGAAGAGCGCCAAGGCGCGCCGCTCCGCGCTGGAGGAGGAATCGGCGTTCTTCGGCGCGATGGACGGCGCCTCGAAGTTCGTGCGCGGGGACGCGATCGCGGCGCTGCTCATCACCTTCATCAACGTCGTCGGCGGCATCATCATCGGCGTCGCGCAGCAGGACATGGCGATCGGCGCGGCGGCCAAGAGCTACACGCTGCTCACCATCGGCGACGGGCTGGCCTCGCAGGTGCCGGCGCTGATCGTCTCGACGGCGGCCGGCATCCTGGTCTCGAAGGCGGGCGTGAAGGGCTCGGCCGACAAGGCGCTCGGCAAGCAGCTCGCCAACTATCCGAAGGCGCTCGGCATGTCGGCCGGCGTCATGGTGCTGATCGCGCTGCTGCCCGGCATGCCGATGCTGCCGTTCCTGGGGCTTGCGGGAGCATCGGGCTACGCCGCGTGGCGCTTCGCCAAGACCGCGCGGGAGGCCCCGCCGCTCGACGCCGACGGCGCGCCGATGGATGCCGCGGCGGTGGCGGCCGCCGCCAAGGACAAGGAGGAGACGGTCACCGACCTCCTGAAGCTCGACGAACTCAAGCTGGAGATGGGCTACGCGCTGCTGGCCCTCGTGAACGGGGAAGGGCAGGACCGGCTCACCGATCAGATCAAGGCGCTGCGCCGCCAGCTCGCGGCGGATCTAGGCTTCGTGATGCCCTCGGTGCGCATCCTCGACAACGTGCAGCTCGACGCCAACGCCTACGTCGTGCGCGTGAAGGAGATCGAGGCCGGGACCGGGCAGATCTTCCCCGGCCAGTTCATGGCGATGGACCCGATGGGCGGGCAGGTGCAGTTGCCCGGCCAGCACATGCTGGAGCCGACCTTCGGCCTGCCCGCGACCTGGATCGACGCGTCGTTGCGCGATCAGGCTCAGATCAAGGGCTACACCGTGGTCGATGCGGCCACCGTGGTCTCGACGCACCTGACCGAGATCATCAAGGCGCACGTCTCGGAGCTCCTGAACCATGTCGAGGTCCAGAAGCTGCTGCGCGAGCTGCCCAAGGATCACGGCGACCTGATCAAGGAGGTGGTGCCCTCGCAGATCAACACCACCGGCATCCAGCGCGTGCTGCAGTTCCTGCTCGCCGAGCGCGTCTCGATCCGCGACCTCGGCGCGATCGTCGAGGGCATCGCGGAGGTGGCCGGCGCGATCAAGAACCCGCGCGACATCGTCGAGCACGTCCGCGCGCGCCTCGGCCGCCAGATCTGCGCGCAGTATCAGGGACCGGACGGCATGCTGCCGATCATCACCCTGTCGCCGGCCTGGGAGCAGGCGTTCCTCGACGCGATCGTCGGCGAGCGCGACGAGCGCTACCTCGCGATGCAGCCCTCCAAGCTCACGGAGTTCGTGCAGACGGTACGCGACCGCTTCGAGACCGCAGCCCGCATGGGCGAGATGCCGGTGCTGGTCACCTCGGTGCAGGCGCGGCCGTTCGTGCGCTCGATCATCGAGCGTTTCCGCCGCGAGACCCCGGTGATGAGCCAGGCCGAGATCCACCCGCGCGCGCGGCTGCGGACGGTGGGCTCGGTGTGAGTGCGGGCGGCGGATAGTCGAGCGGCAGGGTGCGCACGCCGCGGTGATAGGGGAACCGGGCGCGCTGGAGCGGGTCGGGGTCGGTGAAGATCAGCCGCACGCGGAAGGAGACCGGGCTGGCGCAGAGCAGACAGCTGCGCAACGGCGCCTCGTCCGGCAGGAACCACGCGGTCGTGAGATAGCGCGAGTCGTCCCGCACCCAGCCGGGGATCGGCAGGCCCCAGCGGCGGGCAAGATGATCGCCGACGCCGCCGATATAGGCGTCTGCGCGGGCGGAGCCGACGAGGCCGGGGTCCTCGGCGACCATGCCGGTCTGCCGCCCGACTTCGCCGCAGGCCATGTAGAACCCGTCGAGGAACTCGCAGGTGTGGTGGTCCCAGTCGCCGTCCCCGCGGATGCGCAGGGCGACCTCGTGCAGGGTGGCGGGCCTCACGGCGGACCCGCCACGACGGCCGGGAAGCGGATCTGCGCCGTGACCGGCGGCGCGTCGCCATAGATCGAGGCGTAGAGGGCGTTCAAGCCCTCGACATCGCCGATCCCGAGATGGGCGGCCGGCGCGCGGGCGTCGTCCATGTCGCGCGTGCCGCGGTCGAGGCTGCTCAGGGCCTGGAGCTTCATGGCGAGCAGAGAGTGCAGGCGTGCCACAACGCCCCTTCCCTCACACCGTCTTCCGCCTCAGGCCGCGCTCGATCTCGGTCGCGTCGAGGCCGGGCAGGGTGACGGGCGGCTCCGGCACGGCCGCCGGCCGGCTGCCCCTGGCCGCCGAGCCGATCGCGGAGGCGAGGCGCGCGCGCTCGAAGGTGATCACCACGACCACCGAGATCAGGGCGGGAATCCAGAAGTAGAAGATGCGGAAGATGATCACCGCGGCGATGATCGCGTCCTTCTGCGCCTCGTCGGTGATGTTCATCGCGGTGATGAACACGATCTCGAACACGCCGAGGCCCCCCGGCGCGTGCGAGGCCAGCGCCACCGAGAACGAGGCGAGGAAGATCGCGAGCACGGGGATGAAACCGGGGTTCATCGCCTCGGGCAGGGCGAAGTAGATGATGCCGGCCGCACCCAGCAGTTCGAGCGGCGCGGCGATGAACTGGCGCGCCATGATGCCGGGGCGCGGGTATTCCAGCTTGAACGCGCGGATATGCAGCGGCCGCATCCGCAGGATCGAGCCGGCGGCATAGAGGGCCACGAAGGCGAGCATGCCGATGCCGACGATCAGCGCCGCCTTCGGATCGGTGAGGAAGCCCGGCAGCTTGCCCTGAAGCCGGCTCAGCAGGCTCGGATCGATGACGAGCGTCAGGCCGCCGAGCAGGATGGTGCCGAGGAAGAAGGTGAAGGAGCACAAAGCCACCAGCACCGCGACCTGCGCCGCCGAAAGGCCCTTGGCGGTGTAGGCCCGGTAGCGCACCAGGGCACCGGAGAACACCGAGGCGCCGATATTGTGCGACAGCGCGTAGGTGGTGAAGGAGCACAGCGAGACGAACAGCCACGAAATGTGGTTCACGCCGAGATGGAGCAGGGCGATGCGGTCGTACCAGGCGAGCGCCGCGTAGGCGACCAGCGTCGAGAGCGCGGCGAGCAGGATGCGGTGTGGCGGGATCGCGAGGATCGCGGTCCAGATCGCGGAAAGCGACGTGGTCTTGAGCTCCTGGTAGAGGAAGTAGCCCGACACCGCGACCGCGGCGAGGCCGACGATCGGCCAGATGAATTCGCTGATCTTCTTCATGGACACCGACGCCTCGGGGGACAGCCCCTGATGCGTCAGGACGCGACGCACCGCAAGCGAGCCCTCCCGAGCCCGCCTGCGGATGCTGATGTCAGGCGATCATGACGGTTTCGTGCCGCCGCCGCGGGGCGAGCCCGTCAGCCGCGGGCGCGCGACAGGCCGATCCCGTCCATCGCCGCCTGCTCGCGGACCGCCTCCGCCGCGCGCTCGGCCGATCGCTCGCGATCGTCCAGGATCTCGACCTTCTTCAGGTCCTCGAACGCCTCGCCGAGCTCAGCTTTGGCTTCGGAGAGCTGGCCTTCGAGCGCGATCGCCGACTGGCGCATGTTGTCCCGGCGGGTCGCGGCGGCGCGGGCATAGGTCGGGTAGGCGAAGTGTCCGGTGTCGGAGATGCCGGCGCGAGCCTCCTCGTGGGCGACCTCACGGTCGAGTTCCATCGCCATGCGCTGGAAGTCGGCCATCATCATCTCGATCTGGGTGACGCGGCGACGCTTCTCGTCGAGCTGGAAGCGGCGCAGCCGGATCAGCGTGTCACGCGATTTCATGGGGAACGCTCACTTCACTCGACGCCGGAGATCCTGGCAACACCCGAAGGCCCTGCGCCGCGAAAACCCGCCGCGCCGCCCTCTTCAGGAACCGCCCACGATCTCTGCGAGCCGTGCGTAACCATCGCCGATGGACGTTGCTTCTTCCTTACCCTGCCCCAGAAAAGCCTCCAACCGGGGCATCAGCGCGATCGCCTCGTCGACCTCGGGCGAAGCGCCGGCGCGGTAAGCGCCCAGCCGGATCAACTCCTCCATGTCGGCGTAGGTCGCGAGCAGCTTTCGCGCGCGGCGCACCACCGGCAGGTAGGCCGGATCGCAGGAGCGCGGCATGGTGCGCGAGACCGAGCGCAGCACGTTGACCGCCGGATAGCGCCCGCGCTCGGCGATGGAGCGCTCCATCACGACGTGGCCGTCGAGGATGCCGCGCACGGCGTCCGCCACCGGTTCGTTGTGGTCGTCGCCCTCGACCAGCACCGTGAACAGCGCCGAGATCGTCCCCTCCCCCACGCCGGGGCCGGCGCGCTCCAGAAGGCGCGGCAACTCCGAAAACACCGTCGGCGTGTAGCCCTTGGCGGTCGGCGGCTCGCCCGCGGCGAGGCCGATGTCGCGCTGGGCCATGGCAAAGCGGGTGATCGAATCGATCATGCACAGCACGCTCAAGCCCTGGTCGCGAAAATGCTCGGCCACCGAGAGGGTGACGTAGGCCGCGTTGCGGCGCATCAGGGCGGGCTCGTCGGAGGTCGCCACCACCACGACGGAGCGCGCGAGGCCCGCGGCGCCGAGGTCGTCCTGCAGGAACTCCTGCACCTCGCGGCCGCGCTCGCCCACGAGGCCGATCACCGCCACGTCGGCGGCGGTGTAGCGGGCGAGCATCGACAGCAGCACCGATTTGCCGACGCCCGAGCCGGCAAAGATCCCCATGCGCTGGCCGGCGCACATGGTCAGGAAGGTGTTGAGGCAGCGCACCCCGAGATCGAGGGGCCTGCCCACCCGGCGGCGGGCATGGGCCGGCGGCGGGTCGGCCCGGAGCGGATAGATCTCCGGGCCGCTCCTCAGGGGCCCGAGGCCGTCGACGGGGCGGCCGAGCGCATCGACCACCCGGCCGAGCCAGGCTGGCGAGGGCCGGATCGCGCCGGCGGCCTCGTCGCGGACGAAGGCCGGGCAGCCGCGGCGCACGCCCTCCAGCGAGCCGAACGGCATCGCCAGCGCGCGGTCCCCCTGGAAGCCGATGATCTCGCAGGGGATCAGCCCGGCGCTGCCGGCGCCCTCCACGTCGAGGCGCCCGCCGAGCCGCATCGCCGCCACCGGTCCAGCGACTTCGACCAGGAGGCCGCGGATCGCGACGACGCGGCCGTAGGTCTCCAACGGCTCGGCCCGCTCCAGCGCGGCGCGGATTCCAGCAAGCGTCCGTTCCGCGGACCCGATTCGATCCTGCGTCATCACCGCACCCCTAACGGTTCGTTTACCTCCCTCCTTAACACTGCGGTCATCGGGCTCGTAGCGGGCCGATCGCATGGGCCGGAGCGGGCCACGGGACGCGCCTCCGACATGACTCGCGGATGTGGCCGAACGGCCACGTCCACGGGCGGGTCGTGACGGGATAAGGACTTAACGAGGGGCTTGGCGAGGGTCGGAGGCACGGCGCGGGAGGGCTGGGCGGGGGCGGTGAGAACGGACCGTCAACGGCCCGAGCGAAGACGCCGGCGCGGCCAAACGAAGCCTTGCAAGCGAGAAACAGGTTTTGTTAACGATTAACGAATAGCGTTTCACGTCAATGACGATGGGGCGTCCGTCCACAGGCCGGTGGCGGACGAAGAGCGGCGACGTGTCCGAACGCTGATACGGCCGGCCGGGCTGGGGATCGACGATGCGGGTACTTCTGATCGAGGACGACAGCGCCACCGCGCAGAGCATCGAGTTGATGCTCAAGTCCGAGAACTTCAACACCTACACCACCGACCTCGGTGAGGAGGGGATCGATCTCGGCAAGCTCTACGACTACGACATCATCCTCCTCGACCTGAACCTGCCCGACATGTCGGGCTACGAGGTCCTCCGGAACCTGCGCGTCGCCAAAGTGAAAACCCCGATCCTGATCCTGTCCGGCATGGCCGGCATCGAGGACAAGGTGAAGGGGCTCGGCTTCGGCGCCGACGACTACCTGACCAAGCCCTTCCACAAGGACGAACTCGTCGCCCGCATCCACGCCATCGTGCGCCGCTCGAAGGGCCACGCGCAATCGGTGATCACCACCGCCGACCTCGTGGTCAACCTCGACCAGAAGACTGTCGAGGTCGCCGGCTCCCGCGTGCACCTCACCGGCAAGGAGTACCAGATGCTGGAACTCCTCAGCCTGCGGAAGGGCACGACGCTGACCAAGGAGATGTTCCTCAACCATCTCTACGGCGGCATGGACGAGCCGGAACTGAAGATCATCGACGTGTTCATCTGCAAGCTCCGGAAGAAGCTCGCCAACGCCAGCCAGGGCAAGAACTACATCGAGACGGTCTGGGGCCGCGGCTACGTGCTGCGCGAGCCGATGGACGCCGAGGAGCGCATCGCCGTCTGATCAGCCTGCCTCGGGTCTCATCGCGCCGTCACGCCTTCGCGGCTCATTCCCGCGGAGGCGTTTCCCGTTCGTGCGATGCGCCTCCGCCTCGCGCGGTGATCCGCGAACGCCTGATCCGGGAACGCGTGCCCGCGTCGCCGCGTCGGCCGGCTCAAGCGGGCTGAAGTTCGCGCGCGGCCTTCAGTGCCCCGGCGACGGCCGCCTCGCGGGCGTCGGGACCCATCGCGATGCCCTCGGCGACGATGAATTCCGGGCGGGTGATGCCGATGAAGCCGAGCACCGTGCGCAGGTAGGTCTCGGCGTGCTCGGCCGCGGCGTTCGGCGTGCCGGCTCCGTAGAGGCCCCCGCGGGCGACGGCGACGATGACCCGCTTGCCGCCGGCCAGGCCCTCGGGGCCGTTCTCGCCGTAGCGGAACGTCTTGCCCGCCACGAGGATGCGGTCGATCCAGGCCTTGAGCTGGCTCGATATGGTGAAGTTGTACAGCGGCGCGCCGACCACGACGATGTCGGCGGCGAGGAACTCGTCGAGCACCTGGCCGCCCAGGGCGACGTCGTGCTGGACGTCGGGCGCGTTCGTCGCGTTGGGCTGCTGACCGGCGAGGTACGCGCCGGAGAGGTGCGGGAGCGGCGTGGCCGCAACGTCGCGGTACGTTACCGCGAGGTCGGGCCTCTCCGCCTTCAGGTGCTCGACGATCGCGCCGGACACCGTCCGGCTGACGGAATGCGCACCCAGGATGCTGCCGTCGACGTGAAGGAGCTTCATGCGATGTCCTCGGTATCAAAAGCGTACCGGCGTCTATAGATGACCGATCCCGACGGGCCGCAAGAGGGCACAGTCTTGGAACCAGGGCACATCCAGGATACCGCACGAGAGACCGGCACCCCGGATCACGCCTCGCAGGATTGCCGCCTCGTCGGCTCGGTGCTCGCGCGGATCGGCGACAAGTGGAGCGTCCTGGTCGTGATGACCCTGAGGGACGGGCCGCACCGCTTCAACGAGCTCCGGCGGATCGTCGGCGGAATCTCGCAGCGCATGCTCACCTTCACCCTGCGCGGCCTCGAACGGGACGGGCTGGTGACGCGGACCGTCTTCCCGACGATCCCGCCGCGGGTCGCGTACGCCCTGACCGATCTCGGCCGCTCGCTTGAGGTGCCGGTCATGGCGCTCGGCACCTGGGCGTTCGCGCATCAGGCCGAGATTCAGCAGGCCCGCGCGCGGTTCGACGGCGGCGCGGATGCCTCGCTTGCGGTTACCCCACGGGAAGGATAAGCACCGGGTCCGATCGACGGTGCGGCGGGCTTGCGCATCGGCCGCTCGACAGGAGGTAGAGACGCGCCTTGGCCAGCGCCGGCTCAGCATCCGTCACCGCCGGCGCCGTTTCCGCGGCATCGCGGACGCCTGCCCGCCTCGCCCTTCCGCTTACCCGCCCCTGAGGGCCGTCCGGGCGTTCGCCTGGGCCTTCAGGGGATCGCACGGCCGCATACAGGCTTTGAAGGCCGCCCGAGCGCGAGACGCGGGGGGCGCGCCGCGACGGGGTGGACATTCGATGACCAGCGTTTCTCAGGCGACAAAAGACCGCGTCGTGATCTTCGACACGACCTTGCGCGACGGCGAGCAGTGTCCCGGCGCGACCATGACGCTGGACGAGAAGCTTGCGGTGGCCGAGCTGCTCGACGACATGGGCGTCGACATCATCGAGGCCGGGTTCCCGATCGCCTCGAACGGCGATTTCGAGGCGGTGTCCGAGATCGCGCGGCGGGCCAAGCGCGCCACCATCGCGGGGCTGGCGCGGGCCATCCCCGCCGACATCGCACGGGCCGGCGAGGCGGTGCGGCACGCGCGGTCCGGCCGCATCCACACCTTCGTCTCGACCTCGCCGATCCATCTGGCGCACCAGATGCGCAAGACCGAGGACGAGGTGATCGCGATCATCCTCGGGACGGTGGCGCAGGCCCGCGACCTCGTGGCCGACGTCGAGTGGTCGGCGATGGACGCGACGCGCACGCCGACCGACTACCTGTGCCGCTGCGTCGAGGCCGCGATCAAGGCCGGCGCGACGACGATCAACCTGCCCGATACCGTCGGCTACGCCACGCCCGACGAGTACCGCGCGATGTTCGAGGCGGTGCGCACGCGCGTGCCGAACGCCGACCGGGCGGTGTTCTCGGTCCATTGCCACGACGACCTCGGGCTGGCGATCGCCAACTCGCTCGCCGGCCTCGCGGGTGGCGCCCGGCAGGTCGAGTGCACGATCAACGGCATCGGCGAGCGCGCCGGCAACGCCGCGCTCGAGGAGATCGTCATGGCGATCCGCACGCGGGGCGACGTGCTGCCCTACGAGACCGGCATCGAATCGACGATGCTGACCCGGGCCTCCAAGCTCGTCTCCCACGCGACGAACTTCCCCGTCCAGTTCAACAAGGCGATCGTCGGCCGCAACGCGTTCGCCCACGAGAGCGGCATCCACCAGGACGGCATGCTCAAGCACGCCGAGACCTACGAGATCATGACGCCGGCCTCCGTAGGGCTGGCCAAGACCGCGCTGGTGATGGGCAAGCACTCGGGCCGCGCCGCCTTCCGGGCGAAGCTCGAAGACCTGGGCTTCAAGCTGTCCGACAACCGGTTCCAGGACGTGTTCGAGCGGTTCAAGGCCCTGGCCGACCGCAAGAAGGACGTCTACGACGAGGACATCGAGGCGCTGGTCGACGAGAACCTCGCCACGGCGCACCACCGCATCCGCCTCGTCTCGCTCTCGGTCATCGCCGGCACGCGCGGGCCGCAGCGCGCGACGATGAAGCTCGCGATGGACGGGCGCACGCTCACCGAGGAGGCCGACGGCAACGGGCCGGTCGATGCGGTGTTCAACGCGATCCAAGCGCTGGTGCCGCACGACGCCCAGCTCGAGCTCTATCAGGTCCACGCGGTCACCGCCGGCACCGACGCGCAGGCCGAGGTCTCGGTGCGTCTCAAGGCCGGCGAGCGCACCGTCACGGCGCGCGGCGCCGACCCGGACACGCTGGTGGCCTCGGCCAAGGCCTACCTCTCGGCGCTGAACAAGCTCTCGGCCTCGGCCGTGCGTCTGCACGCGCAGCACGCCACGACGGGCTAGAGCATTGTCCAGCGCGGTGGATGCCGGCCTGCGTGAAGACAATGCGACCACACAAGAGGCTGGAGCGTTTTCCGTGATCCGAAGATCGTGGAAAACGCTCTCAGCATCGTTCCGCGACGTGTCCCACGGTTCTCCGTCGAACAGGATGCGGCAACACGAGGGAGCGAAGCGGGCTTGCGTGAGCGAAGCCACGAAAGCTCGCTTCGGACGGAAACCGCCCGGCCGGGGGGTGGACAGCCTCCGGCCCGGTTGCTATCAGCCCGCATCGCCGACGGACTTGGTGGCCCTCGGCGGATCGCTCCACGCGATCGGGCGCATAGCTCAGTTGGTAGAGCAGCTGACTCTTAATCAGCGGGTCC
>NZ_CAXTHR010000042.1:0-29428 GCF_964244095.1 uncultured Methylobacterium sp.
GTAGATGATGGCGTCACGGTACCATTGCGGATCGCTGCGATCGATCATCGCGTCGTTGCCTCGCACGTCGGGTCAGGGGCTTTGGGGCCGGTCCCGCACGACGAGGTCGTGACGCGATCGGTATGCGGCTCTAGAAGCCGCACGATGGTGGCGACAGCGCGACCGGCGGAGCCGACGTCGCGCTGTTTCTGGTTACACGCGCCGTCTCATCCCGCAACCCGCCGGGGTCGGCTGAGACGCCAGATCACGCAGGATCGCTCGGCGGGGTCGAGCGCGATGCGATGCGACTTGCCGCGCAGCTCGAAGGTGTAGCCGTCGAGCAGGTCCTCGACCGCGACGGCACCGTCGTCGGGCTCGCCGAGCAGCCACAGCGGCACCTCGTAGGTGCATTCCTGGCGGTTCTTCGGGTCGAGGTTGACCATGACGAACACGCAGTTGTCGGCCTCCGGCGTGGTCTTGGCGTAGGCGATGATCTGGTCGTTGAAGGCGCCGGTGAAGACGATGTTGCGGAAATCCCAGAGCGCCGGGTTGCCGCGCCGGATCGCGTTGAGCTTGGCGATGTGCTCGCGGATATTGCCGGGCCGGTGGTCGTCCCACGCCTTCAACTCGTACTTCTCCGAGTTGAGGTATTCTTCCTTGCCCGGGTAGGGCGCCGCCTCGCACAACTCATAGCCGTTGTAGATCCCGTAGACCGACGACAGGGTCGCGGCGAGCGTCGCGCGCACCACGAAGCCTGCCCGGCCGCCGGTCTGGAGGTAGTACGGGTTGATGTCCGGCGTGTTGGCGAAGAAGTTCGGGCGGTAATACTCGCCCATCGGGCCGGCGAGCTCGAGGGCGTATTCGGTCAGCTCCACCTTGGTGTTGCGCCACGTGAAGTAGGTGTAGCTCTGCTGGTAGCCGGCCTTGGCGAGCTTCTTCATCATCTTCGGCCGCGTGAACGCCTCGGCCAGGAACAGCACGTCGGGGAAACGTCCGTTGACCTCGGCGATCACCCATTCCCAGAACGGGATCGGCTTGGTGTGCGGGTTGTCGACGCGGAAGATGCGCACGCCCCGCTGCGCCCAGCCGAGCAGGATGTCGCGCAGCTCGATCCACAGCGAGGGCAGCGCGCCGCCGTAGAAGTGAACGTTGGAGATATCCTCGTACTTCTTCGGCGGGTTCTCGGCAAATTTCAGCGTCCCGTCCGGGCGCCACTCGAACCATTCCGGATGGTTCTTGATCCAGGGGTGATCGGGCGAGCACTGGATCGCGAAATCGAGCGCCACCTCCATGCCGTGGGCGTGGCTCGCCGCGACCAGCCGCTCGAAGTCTTCGAGCGTGCCGAGTTCCGGGTGCACCGCCTCGTGCCCGCCCTCCTCGCTGCCCACCGCGTAGACCGAGCCGACATCGCCGGGCAGCGCCTTCAGGGTGTTGTTCTTGCCCTTGCGGTTGGTCCGTCCGACCGGGTGGATCGGGGTGAAATACAGCACGTCGAAGCCGAGTTCGCGGATCTCGGGCAACCGCCTGATCACGTCGTCGAAGGTGCCGTGGCGGTTCACGTCCATCGATTGCGAGCGCGGGAAGATCTCGTACCAAGCCGAGAACCGGGCCGCGAGCCGGTCGGCGATCACCTGCGCCGTCACCGGATAGCGCGAGGCGTTGACGCGTTCGGCATGGCGCCGCACGAGGCTCGCGGCTTCGGGCGCGAGGATGCGGCCGAGTTGGCCCGCCGAGCCGGTCTCCTCGGCGCCGAGCGCCGCGACCAGGGCGGCAAGGCGATCCTTGTCGCGCCCTTCGGCAAGGTCGGCTGCGGTCTTGACCAGCGTCACGCCCTCGATCGTTTCCAGGCGCACGTCAACGCCGGCGTCGCGCTTCTTCAAGGTGTCGCGCAGCCACGACGAGAACCCGTCGCGCCAGCCCTCGATCGTGAACTCGTAGCGGGCGTTGCGTTCCAGCGGGAATTGCCCCGCCCAGCGGTCGTTGTCGAGGAAGACCATCGGGTCGCGGCGCCACGCAGAGGTGCCGACGACGCGCGAGAGGATCGCGGCGTTCAGGATCTCGTGGCCGTCGGAGAGGATGTCGGCCTCGATGCGCAGGGACTCGCCGACGACGCGCTTGACGGGCGAGCGTCCGCCGTCGAGTTCCGGCGTCACCGCCTCGATGACGATGCGGCCGGCGCCCTCCGGCGTCCCGCGGCTCGGCAGGGTCGCGACCGCGGCCGCCTCCGCGCTGATGATCCGAAGCTCCCCCGGTGCGAGGTCGATGGCGCTGCCCGGATGGAAGGCGATCGGCTCGGCGCCCGGCGTCCTGTCGGCGAAGGGGCCGAGCCTGCCGCCGGTGCGGGTGATCAGCGCCCCGGCATCGACCGGCACGGGCTTGGCCGAGGGGTTGAAGAGCAGGATCACGGCGTGCCGCGCCGAGGCCGGGTGGCCGGTGTCGTAGCGGGCGAGCGCGACGAAATCCGCGTCGGGCGAAGAGATCCGCGCCTGCGCACCCTCGACGTTGGCGGCCGGCAGTTCGGCGCGCAACGCGTTGATCGCGGCGACGTAGTCCGAGATGTCGATGCCGGTGGCGTTTTCGCGGTCTGCGGGCGTGGTGTCGACGACGTGGACGGCGCGGGCGTAGCCCCACTCGTAGCCGATCGGCATCAGCACCCCGGCCGAGTAGAAGGCGGCGAGCGCGTAGCGGCTGCGCAGGTGCGCAGCGACCGCTTCCGGTCCGCCCGCGACGCCGGCGGCGAGCCGCGGCATGTCGTGGTTCTCGGGGAACGCGATCGAGGGCGCGATGACGCGCAGACGCTCGTACTGCTCGAGCGCCCAGGGCTTCCTCAGGTCCCACCACGCGAAGGAGTTGAACAGGTAGTCGAACCCCGCGCCCGCGGTGGCGCACGCCTCTTCGAAGGTGCAGCCCAGCGTCTCGGCGGCGAACAGGCAGTCGGCATCGCGATCCTTGGCCTCGCCGATCAGCGTGCGCCACGTGTCCGGCGGGACCTTGTAGGCGGCGTCGCAGCGGAAGCCGGCGACGCCGAGACCCTGGAGATGGGCGATGTAGGCGCCCCAGATCCGCGTCAGCTCGGCCTTCGGCCGCTCCGAATGGTAGTCGAGTTCGGCCAGGTCTCCCCAGACGGTCCGGATCGAGGGATCGTCGGGATCGATCGCGGCGGGGCTGGCGATCGAGCCGTCGGCCTCCCTGACGAACAGGTCCGGCCGTTCGCGGGCCAGCCGCCCGTCGTTGGCGGTGTGGTTGATGACGAGGTCGGTCATCACCGAGAGGCCGGCCGTCTCGGCGGCTGCGCAGAAGCGCCGGATCTGCGCGTCGTCGTCGGTCCCGTCGTGATCGCGGAACCGATCGTCGAGGCGCTCCGGGTCGGCCACCGCGTAGAGGCTGCCCGAGCCGCCGGTGGCGTGGAACGGGTTGAGGTAGACCCAGTCGAACCCGAGCCGCGCGATCCGCGGCAGTTCCACCGCCCAGTCCGAGACGCGTCCGACGAGGAGCGGGAACAGGTTGTAGATCCGCGGCCCCTCGACCCGCTTGGCGAGGCCGGCCGGCGGCGCGACGGCGGTCCGGACCGCTGCGGCGTCCCTGGGTGCGGTGGTCGGTGCGTTCATGCTGGCCTCGTGGTTCCGGTCGTCTTGTCAGCCAACGCCCGAGCGAGGCTTTGCGTGCCGAACCGGTCCGCCCGGCACGCCGCGCTCAGGCTTCCCGCCGCAGCACCGCGTAGGGCAGATGCGCGAACAGCCGGCCGAGATCGGTAGCGGCCTCGTGGGACGTCCCCGTGACGATGTCCCGCCAGCGCGTGCCCGTGCCGAGATCGACGCTCGTCCCGGCAAATCCCGCGCCCGACCAGGCATCCTCCGTCGTGAGGCCGGCCACCAGCCGCGGCACCGCAACGAACAGGTCGCCCCCGGCCTGCGCGTCCGAGCGGAGGTAGGCGATCACGTGGTCCACCCGCGGCCCCACGGCCTCGATCGCCCGATAATCGGCCTCGGCGTAGAAGGCCGGCCGCGCGGCGCGGTCGGCGAGCAGCACCGCCAGCGTCGCCTGCTTGACACGCCCGTCGGGCCAATGCCCGATCAGTTCGGCCGCCGAACCCTGCTCGGCCAGCGCCCGCTCCAGCGCCGGATAGTCGACCGGGCGGCGGTTGTCGGGATCGACGAACGAGAAGTCCCAGAACTCCGTGCCCTGGTAGACATCGGGCAGACCGGGCAGCGTGCATTTCAGCACCGTGCGGCCGAGGCCGGCGACCATGCCGAGATGGGCGAGGCGCTTAGCGAACGGGCGCAGCTTCTCCAGGAACTCCGAGCCCGGCGCGATCAGCGCCGCAAAGAGCGTCGCGACCGCGCCCTCGTAGCCCGTGTCGACGTTGACCCAGCTCGACCGGCGTTTGCCCTCGCGCATCGCCTTCTCGCCGTAGGCGGTCAGGCGCTTGCGGAAATCTTCAATCGCCGCATCGTCGTCGGCGTTGAGCAGTTCGAGCGGCCACGCGCCGAGGATCGCCTGAAAGAACATCCACTGGTCGTTGGCGTCGGGCGCAGGTTCGCCGTCGATCGTCGCGAGGTGCGGCCCGGCTGCGGCGCGCCACAGGTCCCAGGCGCGCGCCCATTCCTCCGGCATCTCCGAGAGCGCGAGCAGGCGCGACCGGGCGTCCTCGCCGCGCTTGGTGTCGTGCGTCGCCGTGGTGATCATGGCGTTCGGCCAGTCGCGGGCGCGCGCCGCCTGGAGCGCGTGGAACTGCTCCGCGTCGAGCCCGTACTCGCCGGGATCGCCACCTACCTCGTTGAGGCCGAGCAGACACGCGAAGCGGTAGAACAGCGTGTCCTCCAGGCTCTTGGCCATCACCGGGCCGGTGAGCTGCTGGAAGCGGCGGCGGAAGCGCAGCACCACCGACGGCTCGGGCCGGCCGGGGCCGGAGGTCTCGATCCGTCCGATCAGCGCCGCGGCGGCAAAATCGTGGACCGAGCGGTCGGGCAGCGCCGACCACCGCTTGGCCTTGGCGACCGCGCCCTCGATCAGGCGCACGTCCTCGTCCTCGACGTCGCTCTCGTCGAGGTCCGGCGGCAGGTAGCTGCGGTAGGTGGGGAAGCGCGCGATGATCTCGATCAGCGCGCGGCGGATCGCGTTGACCGAGAAGTCGCGGGTGCGCCGGTCGGCGTCGCCGATCTCCTTGAGGTCGGTGGTCAGCACTTCCAACTCGCTCGCGAAGCTGATCTCCAGGATCTCGGCCTTGGCGGCGCGGAGCTGGAAGCCGTAGGGCTCGTCGAAGCCGGTGGCCCACGCGTAGAGCCGCTTGATCTTGGCCCGCTTGGCCTGGTCGACGAGGATGCCGTCGAGGTGGTTGAGCACGTCGTAGCCGGTGGTGCCGGCGACCGGCCAGGGCCGAAGCTTCTCGCCCGGCTCCAGGATCTTCTCGACCACCACGTAGAAGCCCGGGCCGACCGCGGCCTGGAGCGCGCGGGCGTAGCCGAGCGGATCGGCGAGCCCGTCGATGTGGTCGATGCGCAGGCCGTCGATCCGGCCCTCGCGGACGTGGCGGAACACCGTCTCGTGCGAGCGGTGGAAGATGTCATTCAGCTCCACCCGCAGGCCGGCGAGCGAGTTCACGTCGAAGAAGCGGCGGTAGTTGATGTCGCTCGACGCGACGCGCCAATGGGCCAGGCGATAGGCTTGGCTCTCCAGCAGGCGGTGGAGCGGCCCGAAGCTGTCGGGCCTGCCCTTGAAGCCGTTCAGCAGCTTGAGGCTGCGCGCGATCGCCTCCCGGATCTCGGGCGAGGCCGCGCAGACGGCGGCGAGCCGCTGCTTCAGCCCCTCCGCCTCGTCCGGGAAGCCGAGGCGGCGCGTGGCGTCGGTCTCGGCGCCCATGGTGCGCAGGCGCTCGGAGATCGCGAGCAGCTCGCCCTGCGCCTCCTCGGCGACGTCGCCGAGCGCGGCGAGCACGCGGTTGAGGATCGTCGGGTAATTGAGCGGGCGGATCGGAAACTGGTGCTCGTAGTGCCAGACGCTGAAGGCGCCGGCGGCTGCGTCGAACTTCAGTTCGAGGTTCCCGTTCTCCAGCGCCTCGCCGTAACGCTCGCCGAGGAACGGGATCACGAGGTTGCGGTTGGCGCCGAGCCGCTCCCAATCGATGTCGAAGGCGTGGCCGAATGGCGAGAGCGCCCCCCATTCCAGCACCGAGAGCCACCACGGGTTGTCGGCGCCGCCGACCCCCATGTGGTTCGGCACGATGTCGAGCAGCAGCTTCAGGCCATGCGCGTGCAGCGCATCCGACAACCGCACGAAACCGTCCTCGCCGCCGAGCTCCGGGTTGATCGCGCCGTGATCGACGATGTCGTAGCCGTGGGTCGAGCCCGGCCGCGCCTTCTGCAGCGGCGAAGCGTAGACGTGGCTGATGCCGAGCCGGGCGAGGTACGGGACGATCCGCTCGGCGTCGGCGAAGGTGAAGTCCTTGTGGAACTGGAGGCGGTAGGTCGCCCGCGGCGGCGCGGTCGCGAGGCGGGCGGCGCCCGAGCGCGGGCCCCGCTCCTCGGCCGCGAGCGAGGCGGCGAGCTTGGCCAGCGGTCCGCCCGGCGCGGCGATGGCGGTCAGATCCCGGTCGAGCTTGCGCCGCCAGTTCGGATACCCCTCGGTGGAGCCCGGCACGTTGGCCTGGCTCAGTTCCGAGACCACGTCCTCGTACTGCACCGCCGTCAGCATCGAGGGCGCGCGCGCGAGGTAGCGCGCCGCGGCCTCGAACGGCGCGGCGTCCGGCGGTTCAGAGCCCGACAACACCTGCTCGGCGGCCAGCGCCTCGGTCAGGCGGCGGCGCTCGGTCACGCGCTCGCCGCGCTCCGCCTCGGCTCGGTCGGCGTCGTACAGCCCCAGCGACTGACGGGTGTCGGTGTCGACGCCGCGCCACCAGCCGACGAAGGTCGGCAGGTCGTGGGTCGTGATCGCAGTCAGCGCATCGCGCGGGTAGGCGCCGGGCGCCTTGAACCGGCCGTCCTGCTCACGCTCGAACGCGAGGATGCGGTAGCTAAGGATGCCGGCCTGCATCAGCGCGTCGGAGAAGCCCTCCGGCGCGGTGCCGAGGTCCTCGGCGATGACGAGGCAGCGATGGCGGTGGCTCTCCAGCCGCAGCACCGCGAGCATCGGCTCGAACGGCATCGTCACGTAGGCGCCCTCGCGGGCGCTGCCGCCCAGCGGGATCAGGAACAGGCGGGCGAGCTGGAAGGCGTGGTCGATGCGGATCGCGCCGGCATGGCGCATGTTGGCGCGGACCAGCGCGCGGAAGGCGGCGAGCCCGTCGCGCTCCATCGCCAGCGGATCGAAGGCCGGCAGGCCCCAATCCTGGCCCTTGGGCGCCAGCAGGTCCGGCGGCGCGCCGATCGACACGCGGTTCGCGAACCGCTCGGGATGCGACCAGATCTCCGATCCGCCGCGGTCGGCGCCGACTGCGAGGTCGCGGTAGAGGCCGATGCGCATGCCGATATCGCGGGCGCGCTGCGCCGCGTCGGCGAGTTGGCAATCGGCGAGGTATTGCAGCCAGACATGATAGGTGATCGCCTCCGCATGCGCGTCGGCGAAGGCTGCGACCGCCTCCGTCCCGGCGCGCCGGAATTCCTCCGGCCAGTCGCCGAGCCAGTGCGCGCCCTCGCCCTCGAAGTGCTCCGACAAAGCCTCGAAGGTCGCGTGCGCACACAGGTCCGCACCGCCCGCCTCCCGGAAGGCCGCGAACGCGGCGTCGGCGCCGCGGCGGGCCGCGGAATCCTGCCACAGCGCCCGGAGCACCGGCGAGAGCACGTCCCACACGCCCTGGTGGTCCACGAGCGCGGCGTCGCGCAACGCCGCGACGCGGGGCGCCATCTCGCCGAGCAGCGTCTCCGCCCGCGAACCGGCGAAGCCCGGCAGGCGCGCGGGTGCGAGGAACAGGGTGTCGAGGAACAGGCGCGACGACGGCGAGTACGGCGAGATCTTGGTGCGGTCGGCGGAAAACAGCGCGTGGACGGGGCTAAGGCCGAGGAACGACGCGCCGCGCAGGCCGGCGTCGTGGGCGGCACGGCCCGCGTCAGCGTAGGTGCCGATGCCGAGGTTCTCCTCCGAACGCAGGCCGTAGAGCTGGGCGGCGAGCCCCCAGTCGCTCGCGCCCTCGTCGGCATAGGCGCGCGGGCGCCAGCAACGCCGCGGCGCGGCGATGATCCAGGCCGCGGCCTTCCTGTCGCCCAGCGTGACGTCGAGACGGTGATAGCCCGGCGTCAGCGGCGGCAGCTCGAAGGCCGGCGCGCCGCCGGCAAGCGCCGCACGGCCCTCGCGAACGCCGCCGCGCTCGTCCACGAGGCGCCAGACGAGGATGCCCTCGCCCTGCACCGGCACCCGGGCGGCGCGGCGCGCCTCCACCGGCAGCAGCGGCGGGATCGGGCCGCTGCGCAGACGCTCGACCTCGCCGAGGCTTCTGGCGATGGCGTCGTCCGATGCGACGTCGAAGCCCAGGGCCGCGAGCAGCCCGCAGCGGGTTTCCAGCGCGGTCTCGACGCGCTTGCCGAAGGCGTCGGTGTAACCGTCGGCGACGCCGACGAGGTCGGCGAGGCGTTCCAGGGCGCCGGTCATCGGGCCGCTCCCGTCAGGAAGACGCCCGTCCAGGCGGGCAGGGTGGCGGCTGCGGCATCCGGCGCGTTCGTCCAGACCACCGAGGCGCCGCCGGCGTCGAGGGAGAAGTCCGCGTCGCCGAAATTGGCGACGAAGCGGAGCGTCCCGCCCGCGAAGCGCCATGTGCAATCGACCACGCCGGCCCGCGGCAGGACCGCTTCCGCCCCGCGATAGCCGGATTTGGCCAGCGGCACGACCACATCGCGGCGGAGTGCCAGCAGGTGCGTGGTCTCGGCCAGGATCTCGCGGTGCGGCGAGCGCGCTCGCTCCGACCAGTCGAGCTTCGACGCCGCGAAGGTCGCGGCCTCGGTCGGGTCGGGGATCACGGAGGTGTCGTCGGCGAACGCCGCGAAGCTCTTGAACTCCTGCCGCCGGCCCTCGCGGACCGCCTTGTTCAGCGCCGCGTCCGGGGCGAAGTCGACGAAGAACAGGAACGGCGTCGAGGCCGACCATTCCTCGCCCATCCACAGCATCGGGATCTGGGGCGCAAGCAGCAGGCCGGCACGGGCGAGACCGAGCTTCCTCGGATCGGCGAGATGGCTCAGGCGCTCGCCGAGCGCGCGGTTGCCGACCTGATCGTGGTTTTGCAGGAAGGTGACGAAGGCCGAGGGCGGCAGGTGCGCCGAGGGCTCGCCGCGCGGATGGTCGCCGAGCGTCTTGAACGGCTCGCCCTGGTAGGCGAAGCCCTCCGACAGGCAGCGCGCCAGCCGCTCAACCGGCTTGTCAGCAAAGCTCTCGTAGTAGCCGGAATCCTCGCCCGTCAGCAGCACGTGCCAGCAATGGTGCAGGTCGTCCGCCCATTGCGCGTCGTGCTGACGCGGCTTTCCGTGCGCGTCGCGCTCCAGCCAGCGGGCTTGGTTCGCCTCGTTCTCCAGCATCAGGTGGATGTGCCGGTTCGGGAACGTCGCTCGCACCGTTTCGCCGAGTTCGGCCAGGAAGTGCTTGGGCGAGTCGTCGAGGATGGCGTGGACCGCGTCGAAGCGAATCCCGTCGAAATGGTACTCCGCCAGCCAGTACAGCGTATTCTGGATGAAGAACTGCCGCACGGTGCGGCCGCTCTCCTGTCCGTCGAAATTGATTCCGGCGCCCCACGGCGTCTGGTGGCGCTCGGTGAAGAAGGTCTTGGCGTAGACGTGGAGGTAGTTCCCGGCCGGGCCGAAATGGTTGTAGACCGCGTCGAGATAGACCATCAGCCCGAGGCCGTGCGCCGTGTCGATCAGGCGCTTGAGGTCGTCCGGACGGCCGTAGGCCGCGTCCGGCGCGAAGGGCAGCACGCCGTCGTAACCCCAGTTGCGCGTGCCCTTGAAGTCGGCGAGCGGCAGCAGCTCGATCGCCGTGACGCCGAGCGCCTTCAGGTCGGGTAGCCGCTGCTCCAGGCCCGCATAGGTGCCCTCCGGCGTCGCGGTCCCGACATGGGTCTCGTAGATCACCGCCTCCTCGAACGGGCGGCCCGTCCAGGCGCCGTCGCTCCAGGCGAAGGCCGACGGGTCGATGACCTCGGAGAGGCCCGCGACGTCGTCCGGCTGGAAGCGCGAGGCGGGGTCGGGCACCACGAGGTCGCCGTCGATGCGGAAGCCGTAGCGGGCGCCGGCCCTCACCCCCGGGACGCTCACCCGCCGCCAGCCCTCGCCGGCGTCCGGGATCGCGTGCTCCGTGCCGTCGATCACCAGGGCGACGTCCTGCGCCGTCGGCGCCCAGAGCGCGAAGCGCACGGCGCCGTCCGCGATCGCGCTGCCGAAGGCCATGTCGTGGGTGCGCCGCATCAGGCCGCCATCCTCATCGTTCGGGGCAAGGGTCGGTCCCGGTCACGGACAGGAACGGATAACCGGGATGCGAGCCGCGGCGCGAACAGCCACGCCTGACACAGAAGGCCGACCGGCTCGCTCTGGTTCCCCGCACCGCACCCAAAGGGCGAGGATCGGCCGCCTTCACGCGATGGCAAGGCTTGCCTGCCGTAGTGGCGGCGGGACGGATCGGCGGCGGGAAGGCTCGATCGGGACATGGGACCTGCACATGCTCCGTCGGCGCCGGTGCCGCTCCGCGCGCGGGTCGATGCGGTCGATCCGTTGCGGCGCGCCCTCTTCGGATGCGCCGGCGCGATGCTGCTTGCCGCGCTCGTCCTGCCCGCGATCCTCGCGCAGCCGGCGACGATCACCACCTACTTCTTCGCCGGCGACACGGCCTGCCTGCTCGGGCTCGCCGTCTTCCTCGGATTCGCCGCCGTCGCGACGCCGTCCGCGCGGCTCGGAGGCTGGGTGCGCTTCGAGCATGCACCGGCGCGGAGCGCGGCCGCCATCGCCGTCCTACTCGCGGCCGTCGCGCTCGCCGGCACCGTCCTGGTGCATCACGGCATCGGGCTCTCCTACGACGAGGTGATGGCCGCCTTCGACGCCCGTATCTTCCTCGGCGGCAGGTTGATCGCGCCGCTCGCGCCGGAGTGGCGCCACAGCGTGCCGGCGCTGGCGCCGAGCTTCGTCCTGCCGGTGCCGGGCGACACCGCCTGGGCGTCGAGCTACCTGCCGGTCAACGCCGCCTTCCGCGCCGCTTTCGCGCTGGCCGCAACGCCCGCGCTCACCGGCCCCGTGCTCGCCGCCGTCGCGGTGCTCGCGGTCGCCGGCATCGCCCGGCGCCTGTGGCCGGAGCGGCCGGACGCGGCCCTCGTCGCGGCGCTGATGCTGGCGACGAGTCCGCAGGTCGTGGTCACGGCGATGACGCCCTACGCGATGACCGCGCACCTGGCGCTGAACCTCGTCTGGCTGTGGCTGTTCCTGCGCGGCGGGCGCCTCGGCCACGGGGGCGCGGTCGCGGCCGGCTTCCTCGCCTGCGGCCTGCATCAGGTGATCTTCCATCCGCTGTTCGCCGCGCCCTTCCTGTTCGGCCTCGTCGCGGCGCGGCGCTGGCGGCTGTCGGCCGTCTACCTCGTCGCCTACGGGCTGATCGGCACGTTCTGGACCCTGTACTGGCAGGGCGTCCTGCTGGCTTCGGGTCATGCCGGAACGGGCGCCGGGGTCGGTGCCGGCTACATGGCGGGCAAGCTCGCCGCGCTGCTGCACGATTTCGACCGGCGCGGCCTCGACGTGATGGCGATGAACCTCGTCCGCTTCCTCGCGTGGCAGAGCCCGCTGCTGCTGCCGCTCGCGGTGGCCGCGCTGCCCGCGGTCCGGCGCGGCGCGGCCCTTGCCCGGCCGCTGGCGTTCGGGATCGCGCTCACGGTTGCGGCGATGTTCGTGCTCCTGCCCTTCCAGGGGCACGGCTGGGGCTATCGCTACCTCCACGGCCTGATCGGCAGCGCCTGCCTGCTCGCCGCCCAGGGCTGGGTCGAGCTGTCCCGGGCGATGGCGGCGCGGACCCGTGCCGCTGCGGCCGCGACCCTCGGCTTCGGCTGGCTTTCCGCCTGCCTCGTCCTGATTCCGGGGCGCGGCATCGAGGTCGAGCGGTTCGTGGCGCCCTATGCCGGCGCGCTCGCGGCCATCGCGAACGACCCGGCCGAGACGATCCTGGTCGATGCGCGGGCGCTGGTCTACGGCGCGGACCTCGTGCGCAACGATCCCTACCTGCGCGACGGCCGGGTGGTGGCGACGATCCAGGGCCTCGATCCGGCGAGGCTCGCCGATCTCTGCGCGCGCGGACGCGTCGCCCTGTTCGGCGCGGCCGAAGGCGCCCGCTTCGGCATCGCGCGCGCGGACGCGACGCCGGCCGCCCTCCCCCCGTCCTGTCCGGTGCGGCCGGTGCGGCTGCCCTGAAGCGCGCCCGTCGCGCGGCGACGCGGCCTCAGCCGAGCAGCCCGGCGCGCAGGCGCGGCAGCACCCGGTCGAGCAGGCGGGTGTCGCGCAGGAAGGCCGGGATGCGCCGAGGCCCGAGCGCCAGGATCGCGAAAGCCGCACGCAGCAGGGCCGGGAGGCTGCCCCGGCTTGCCGCGGCCAGGCCGCAATTGACCCGAAGCGAAGCCTCGGCCTGCCGCAGCACCGAGGCGCGGACCGCAGCCGGCAGGTCCCCGGCATGGGCCGCGAGCACCGTGCGCATCTGCGCCGCGAACTCGGCCGCGTCGCGGCTGCCGCCGACGGTCATCGACTGCGCGTGGACGCGAAAGCCCGTGAGCACGTCGGAATGATAGACCGCATCGCCGTGGCGCGCGAGCTTGAGATAGAGGTCCCAGTCGCCGGTGTACCACAGGTCCTCGCGCAGGCCGCCGACTGCGGCGAAGGCGTCGCGCCGGATCACCGGCGCGGGAACCGCGATGAAGTTCTGGACCATCAGCTTCTGGAACAGGAGCCCGGGCGCGAGCGGTGCGTCGCCCGGCGGCAGCGGGCAGCGCCAGGTCCCGACCGGCCGGCCCGCGGCGTCGATGACGCGCGAGGGATGCAGATGCATCGCGGCCTGCGGCGCCTGCGCGAGCCACGCCTTGACCCGCACGGCGCGCCCGGGAAGCCAGACGTCGTCCTGATGCAGCATCGCGACGTGGTCGGCGCGGGCCTCGCGAAACCCGGCATTCGTCTTGGCGCGCCAGTGCGCGAGGTCCGGCCGCCGGAGGATGCGCAGGCTCAGGCGGTCGGCGTAGCTCGCGGCCAGCGTCGCGGTGCCCTCCCCGGGCGAGCTGTCGATCACCAGGCACTCGATGCCGACGCTCTCCTGCGCGACCAGCGAATCGAAGGTCTCGCCGAGCCAGCGTTCGCCGTCATGGACCGGGACGACGACGGAGAGCCACGGGGTCATGCGACGGCGCGCCCGTGCTCGGGAGGCATGGGCGGCGGCACGGGTACCGCAGCCGGCGCCTGCCCCGTCCCGCCCCGCGCGGGCCGCTCCTTCAGGAACGCGGCCTCGTTCCCGCCGATCACCGCGAGGAGGAAGCCGCCGAGCGCGTTCTGCGTGCCGAGCACCATCAGCGAAGTGCCGAGCACCGCCGGCAGCACGCTGCCGATCGGCCCGTAGCTATGGCGTGACCAGTACCAGACCACGGCCGCGAGCACGCAGAACCCGGTCGCGGCGCCGAGGATTCCGGCACCGAGCATGCTCTCCAGCGAAATCCACCGCGCCCAGCGCGCCGCCCGCCTGCCCGAGCGCCGATAGCCCTCGCGCACGCCGTAGAGGTGGGTCGCCGCCGCGAGCAGGCCGGCGCTGTGGCCGAGGCCGAGCATCGCGCCGGCCAGGATCACCCAGTAGTTTCCGAGGAAGAAGCGGCCGTCGAGGCCGAGCGCCAGGGCGCCGGATGCGAGCGCCAGGATCGCGAGCCCCGTCAGGGCCAGCGCGGCGCCGGGGACCGCGAACAGCCAGGTCGGGCTCAGCATCAGCAGGTAGCGCAGGTGGCGCCAGCCGTCGCGCCACGGGCGCAGGTGCGGCGGGCGCCCGCGCACGTCCGGCGACAGGGTCGCCGGCACCTCGACGATGCGCTCACCCTTGAGCGCCGCCTTGATCACCATCTCGCTGGCGAATTCCATGCCGCTACCGCGCAGCGCCAACCGCTTGAAGCAGCCCTTGGTGAGCGCGCGCAGGCCGCAATGGGCGTCGCCGACTCCGGTGCGGAACAGCAGGTTGAGGATGCCGGTGAGCACCGGGTTGCCAAGGTAGCGGTTCTTCCACGGCATCGCGCCGGGCGCGATGCCGCCGCGGAAGCGCGAGCCCATGCACAGGTCGGCACCGTCCCGCAGCGCCTCGACCATCGCGACGGCGTCGCGAAAATCGTAGGAGCCGTCGGCGTCGCCCATCACGAGGTAGCGCCCACGGGCCGCATGGAAGCCGCCGGACAACGCCGCGCCGTAGCCGCGCTCGGCGACGGGCACCACGCGCGCGCCGAGGCGCTCGGCGAGCGCAGGGCTTCCGTCGGTGCTGCCGTTGTCGGCGATCACGATCTCGCCGGTCAGCCCGAGGCGTCGCTCGAGGGTGTCGAGGGCGTCGCGCGCGCTGGCGATCGCGGTCGGGAGGGCGCGCGCCTCGTCGAGGCACGGCATCACGATCGTGACGTCGATGTCACGCGCCGTCGCGTCGGCGGCGCTCGCCCGGTCCTGCCCGCCCATGCCGCGTCCACCCGAGTCGTTTCCCGGAGGAGCATGGCGGTCGAGCGGTTGAGATTCGGTTTCAAAGGCGCGCGCGGCGTCGCGGCGTCAGGCGCGCACGAACCCGGCCGCCGGAGCCGCGTCATCCCCGGCCAGCACGAGGATCGCCCGCCCGGCCAGCGGCACGACGGAGCCCGCGGCGTGAGGCACAGCCCCCGGCGGGACGGCGCCGGTGGGACACGTCGTGTCGAAGACCGGCATCCACGGGCCGCCGATCACCGCCGCGAGGCGGAAATCGCAAGGGCCGGCATCGGCGTTGATCAGGATCAGCGTGCGGCCGTGATCGAGCTCGTTGCCGATCTGCATGCCGAAGGCGCGCCGGCCGTCGTCGGCCCAGGCGTCCGAATCCATCTCGGCGCCGCAGGGCGAGAGCCAGTGCACGTCGCGCAGGGGCGCGTCGGGGGCGAGGCGCGCACCGTCGAAGAAGCTGCGGCGGCGCAGGGCCGGGCGCTCGCGGCGCAGGCGCGTCAGGTTGGAGACGAAGGTGCCGAGTTCCGGGTCGGGATCGGTCGTCCAGTCCATCCAGCTCGTCGGGTTGTCCTGGCAATAGGCGTTGTTGTTGCCGCGCTGCGAGCGCGAACGCTCGTCGCCCATCAGCAGCATCGGCACGCCCTGCGCCAGCATCACGGTGGCCAGCAGGTTGCGCGTCTGCCGGGCGCGGATGCCGAGGATCGCCGGGTCGTTTGTCGGACCCTCGACGCCGTAGTTGCACGAGACGTTGTGGCCGTGGCCGTCGCGGTTGTCCTCGCCGTTCGACCCGTTGTGCTTCTCTTCGTAGGCGACCACGTCGGCCAGCGTGTAGCCGTCGTGGGTCGCGGCGAAGTTGATGCTGGCCAGCGGCGAGCGGCCCGACGGCGCGAACACTTCGCGCGAGCCGGAGAGCCCCTGCGTCAGCTTGGCGAGCTGGCCGGCATCGCCGCGCCAGAAGCCGCGGGCGGCGTCGCGGAATCGGTCGTTCCACTCGCTCCAGCCGCGCGGATAGCCGCCGAGGCGGTAGCCCTCCGCGCCGAGGTCCCAGGGCTCGGCGATCATCTTCACCCGCGCCAGCACCGGGTCCTGCGCCACCGCCTGGAAGAAGGCGGCCTGCGCCGAGAACGCCGCCGGGGCGCGCCCGAGGCTGGTGGCGAGGTCGAAGCGGAAGCCCGCGATGCCGTAGGCCCCGACCCAGTGGCGCAGCGAATCGAGCACGAGCTGCATCACGCGGGGATGGGCCACGTCCAGCGTGTTGCCGCAGCCGGTGCAGTCGATGTCGCGGCGCGGGTTGTCCGGATCGAGCTTGTAGTAGCTCGCGTTGTCGATGCCGCGGAACGACAGCGTCGGGCCGGCGTGCCCCGCCTCCGCCGTGTGGTTGTAGACCACGTCGAGGATGGTTTCGATGCCGGCCGCGTTCAGTTCGCGGATCGCCGCCTTGAGGCCGCCGAGGCCGCCTTCGCCGAGGTAGCGCGGCTCGGGCGCGAAGTAGCCGAGCGGCGAGTAGCCCCAGAAATTGACGAGGCCCTTCTCCACGAGGAAGCGGTCGTCGGCGAACGCCTGGATCGGCAGCAGTTCGAGCGCCGTCACCCCGAGCTTCCACAGGTGCTCGACGATCGCCGGGTGGGCCAGCGCCGCGTAGGTGCCGCGCTCGGATTCGGGGATCGCCGGATGGGTCATCGTCAGCGCCTTGACGTGCGCCTCGTAGATCACGGTTTCCGACAACGGCCGGCGGATCGGCTGGAGCGCGAGGTTCGGCACCTCGGGGGCGGTCACCACGGATTTCGGCATGTAGACCGCGCTGTCGCGGCGGTCGATCTGATCCTCGCGCTGGAGGCCGCGGCGATGGCCGTAGAGCGCGTCGTGCCAGCGGATGCGGCCGCGGATCTCGCGGGCATAGGGGTCGAGCACGAGCTTCGACGGGTTGAAGCGATGGCCGCGCGCCGGCTCCCAGGGGCCGTGCACGCGGTAGCCGTAGAGCTGGCCCGGCAGCACGCCGCGCAGGTATCCGTGCCAGATGTCGTCGCCGCGGCAGGGCAGGCGGATCGTGCGGCTCTCGTGCCGCTCGCCCGGCTCGAACAGGCAGAGGTCGACCGCGGTGGCGTGCTCGGAGAACAGGGCGAAGTTGACGCCGCGGCCGTCGAAATGCGCCCCGAGCGGCGCTGGTACGCCGTCGTCCACGGCGATCATACCCCGGACAGACCGCCGATGGCCGCTATTCCGCGGCGGCGGCCGTCGTCGGCGGCTCGCGCTCGACCGTGCGGAAGTTCTCGAGCTCCGACAGGAAGTTGCGCGCCCACCAATCCACGTCCTCGCGGGTCATGCGCTCGACCATCGGCTTCCATCGCTCCAGGCGCTCGCTGCGCGGCATGTACAGCGCGGTGCGGATCGCCTCGGCGACCTCGAAGCGGTCGTAGGGGTTGACGAGCAGCGCCTCTGGCAATTGCCGTGCCGCGCCGGCGAACTTCGACAGCACCAGCACGCCCGGATCGTCCTCGCTCTGGGCGACGACGTATTCCTTGGCGACCAGGTTCATGCCGTCGCGCATCGGCGTGACGAGGCCGACGCGGGCCGCCCGGTAGAGCCCCGCGAGCACCGGCCGCGGATAGGCCTTGGTGACGTACTGGATCGGCGTCCAGGCCGGGTCGCCGAGCGCGCCGTTGATCTCGCCCACCGTCTCGTTGACGATGCGCGAGAGCTGCTCGTATTCCGGCACCTCGCTGCGGGATTTCGGCGTGATCTGGATGTAGGTGACGTTGCCGCGCTGGTCGGGATTGGAGGCGAAGAAGCTTTCCACCGCCTCCATCCGCTCCGGCACGCCCTTGGAATAGTCGAGCCGGTCGACGCCGATGAGCAGCTTGCGGGTGCGCAGGCCGGCCATGGTCTCGCGCACCACCTTGTTGGAACCGGCCTTCTCCGCCGCGTCCTTGAAGCCGGCGACGTCGATGCCGATCGGGAAGCTGCGGATGCGGGTGCGGCGCCCGTCCACCATCAGCGAGCCGCCGCCGAGCGGGATCGCGCGCAGGGTGTCGATGAGGTTGCGCGAGAGGTTGTGCACGTCCGGGTCGGTCTGCAGGCCGATGAGGTCGTAGTCGGCGATGGCGCGCAGGAGGTCGTTGCTCGCCGGCAGGGTGTTGAACACGTCGGCGGCCGGCCACGGGATGTGGTGGAAGTAGCCGATCGGGTTGGCGAGGCCGAGGCCACGCAGTTCCGCCGCCAGCGGCAGCAGGTGGTAGTCGTGCACCCAGATGATGTCGTCGGGCTCGACCAGCTTGGCCAACGCGCGGGCGAAGATGCGGTTGACGCGGCTGTATCCGGCATAGTCGGAGCGCGAGAACGCGCCGAGCCCGAGCCGGTAATGCATGATCGGCCAAAGCGCCCGGTTGGCGAAGCCCGCGTAGTATTCCTTGTGGTCCTGCGGTGAGAGGTCGACCACCGCGTACTGCACGCGGTCGCGCTCGATCAGCGTCGGCTCCTCCGCCGGCTCGTCGGTGATGGTGCCGCTCCAGCCGAACCAGAGTCCTTCGTAGGCGGTGAAGGCTTCCTTGACGGCGACGGCGAGGCCGCCGGCGGCGACCGCCTTGCCGCCGTCTTCCGGAACCGCGACGCGGTTCGATACGATCACAAGGCGTGCCACTCAGGTGGGCTCCGGGTCCTCGAAGACGCGCCGGCGTGACGCGCGATAGCGACGTTTCTTGTGGTGAGGGCGACGTTTCTTGCAGTCATGAACGCGCGGAAGCCGCGCGCGATCCGTGGTTGTCAGCCAAGCGCGAATGCCCGTCGCGGGTCAAGATATCCCGCTCTCCGGCTCGCGAAGAAATACCGGGACTGTCCCCCGCCCTGCACGCCGCCATCTCCCGGGGACGCGTTGGCCGTAATGTCGATCCTGGCCGATCGAGCCTGAACGACGGCTGAGCCGCCGCCGGGCCGAGCGTGACCGGAACCGGGGGCCGCGGCCGCGGTTACACAGGCGACATCGTCCCCGTCATCGCCCCGCGTGCGAAGGAGCCCAGCCATGGCCACGTCCGAAATCCCTCATCCAGACCCGGTCGCCGCCGCGGCCGGCGAGCAGGCCGAATGGCGCGGGCTGAAGGGCGATGTCGAAGGGCTGGCCGACGTCGCGGCCGAGCGCAGCCGCGGGCTGCTGGACGCCGCGCGCGTCCAGGCGCGGAGCTTCGTCGAGGAGCGCAAGAACGACGCGGCCCAGTCCGTCCACGACCTGGCTCGGACGCTACGCGATTCGAGCAAGGATTTCGACGATCGGCCGAACATCAAGGCGTTCTTCGACAGCGCGGCCGACGGCCTGAGCCAGCTCGGCGGCTCGATGGAGTCGCGCAGCTTCAGCGACTTCTACGGCGAGGCCGAGGCGTTCGCCCGCCGCGCGCCGGTCGCGGTGGCGGTCGGCACGTTCGTGGCCGGCTTCATCGCCGCGCGCTTCATCAAGTCGTCGGGCCTGCCGCCCGAGGGCGACGCCCGCGACAGCTTCCGCGCCTGAGCCGCCCGATGTCGAACGGACCCCAGACCCCGCCACCAGGCCCCGCCGGCAGCATCCAGAGCCTGATCGGCGATGCGCTGCGCGAGACCAACGACCTTGCCCGCAAGGAGATCACCCTGTTCCGCGCCGAGATGGCGCGGAACGTCCGCTCGCTGATCGTCGGCATCGCCTGCCTGATCGCCGCGGCGGTGTTCGCCGTCGTCGCCCTGCTAATCCTGATCGGCGCCTTCGTGAAATGGCTCGCTACCATCGTCGGCTCCGAGTGGCTGTCGGCGCTGATCGTCGGCGGCGTGCTGCTCGTCCTGACGATCGGCATGGCGCTGTGGGGCCGCAGGGCTCTGTCGTTCTCGACGCTGACGCCCACCCGTACCGGCCGGCAGGTCCGCCAGGACGCCCGCGCCCTTTCCGAGAGAGTGTCCGGATGAGTTCGATGAACGAGATGGAGCGTGAGATCGAGGAGAGCCGCGCGCGCCTCGACGAGACGATCGATCGCATCCAGGGCCGTCTTTCTGTGTCGAGCCTCGTCGACGAGATGCTCGGCAACGCGCGCCGAACGCCCCTGAGCGGTGCCTATGACGGCGCCCTCGAAGCGGTCCGACGCAATCCCGTCCCCGTGATGCTGATCGCGGCCGGCGTCGGCTGGCTGCTGCACCGCATGTCGCAGGATGCCGCGCAGCGGCGCACCCGGGCCTCGGCCGAGCGCGTGCCGGTCCTGAACACCGGCGCGGCCCGGGTCTACGACCCGGACCTGCCGACCCGCCAGGCGAGGCGCGAGCCCGCCGAGACGACGCAGATCTGAGACACCGTCGGCGGCAGTCCGATTCGCGTCGCCGAACCGTCATGCGCCGCCGACCCCGCGGCGCGTGGCGCAGCCCCGTTCGAGTTCAGAGGACCACGCCATGAGCGACATCAGCAAGAGCGATACAAGCAAGTCGAGCAAGACCGGAAGCAGCCTCTCCGGCGATGCCGTCGCGGCTGCGGCAGGGAAAGTGGCGCGGGGCCTGGACGGGATCGCCGCCGCCCCGGCCGGGCACGATCCGCATGCGACACCCGCGGACTTCAGCCTCAAGCCGGACCCGAGCGGCCTCCACGACCCGATCGGCCGGCCGGCCGGCGATGCGTCTGCGCACGCCTCCGGCTCCGGACCGGCGGTCGCCGGGCTGTCCCGCGATGCCAAGGCCGCCGCTGGCGACGCGGCCGACAAGGCAGCCGACATCGCCGGGCAGGTGCGGGACAAGGCGGCCGATCTTGCAGATCAGGCGCGGGACAGGGCTTCGGCGCTGGCTGACGACGTGCGCGGCCGGCTCGGCGGCGCGGCCGACGAGGCCAGGACCTGGGTGTCCGGCGTGCATCAGGAGCACATGCGGCGCATCGACGACGCCGTCGTGCGCGGCAGCGAGCGGCTGGACCGCGGCCGCGGCTCGGTCGAGCAGTTCGTCACCGAGAACCCGCTGCTCGTCGGCGTGGTCGGCGTCGCCGCCGGCCTGTTGCTTGGGGCGTTGCTGCCGCGCACCCGGCAGGAGGACCGCAACATCGGCCCCTATGCCGACGAGGTCCGCGACCAGGGCCTGCGCTACGCCCGCGAGTTCACGAGCCGCGGTCGCGAGTTCGTGGAGACCGCCCTCGATCCCGACAACATCCAGGCCGCGGCCCAGAAGGCCGCCGCGCCGGACACGGGATATCGCGGCGCTGATCGAGCCGCTCCCCGTCCGTGAGGGCACCGGTCCAGGCTGATCCGGCCGGGCGGCATCGACGCGATGCCGCCCGCATCCGTTCTCGAGCCTCCGGCGGCGACCGGCGTGGCACGCTGCCATGAAGACCGCCGATTGCGACATCCTGATCGTCCCGGGACTGGGCGGCTCGGAAGAAGAGCACTGGCAGTCGCGCTGGGCCGGACGCATGGCGACCGCGCGCGTCGTCGAGCAGGACCACTGGCATGCGCCCGAGCCCGCCGCATGGCGCGCGCGGGTCGTCGAGGCGGTCACTGCCGCGAGCCGGCCGGTGATCCTCATCGGCCACAGCCTCGGCGTGGTCGCCTGCGTCGCGGCGGCGCCGGACTTTCCCGACGGGCGGGTGCGCGGCGCGTTGTTCGTGGCTCTGCCGGACGTGGAGGAGACACCGAACCTTCCAGGGCTCGTCCGCGCCTTCGCGCCGCTTCCGCGCAACGCCCTGCCCTTCCCGTCGCTACTGGTCGCGAGCCGCACCGATCCCTACTGCGCCTTCGAGCGCGCCGAAGCGTTCGCATCGGCGTGGGGGGCGGCATTGGTCGATGCCGGCGCGTCCGGCCATCTCAACGTTGCGAGCGGGCACGGGCCCTGGCCGGAGGGCCTGATGCGCTTGGCCGGGTTCATGAAGGATCTGTGACGCCGTCCCGCCCACGCTCCGATTGCCTGCAAGGATTAACCGCTCGTTTACCCAAGCCCGCGCTGATGGACCCCGGATCACGGGCGATCCGGCCCGCGGGAGACCGACGTGACGCGAAAAGAGCTTCTGGCGCGACTCGACGCCGTGCAGACGGCGCTGGGCGAGCGCGCCCACACCTCCTTCAACAGCTCGATCTTCGGCGACGCCGCCCTCCTCAAGCGCATCGAGGCGTTCGAGGTGCAGCTCACCGCGGTGGAGAAGCCGAAGGTCGCCGACTACACCGGCAACATGTTCACGCGCATCGCCAACCGCCGCAACGTCGAGGCGGTGCAGAAGCGGGCGCAGTCCTGAGAGCGTCGCCGGCCCCGAGGCTCGGCTATGTCGGCTCGGGCACGGCCGGGCGCAGGAGTTCGGACGCGACGTCCGAGAGGCGCGGCGGCGTCTCGCGGACGAAGGGCAGCGGCCGGCAGACGGCCAGCGCCGCGAGGCCGAAGCGGGCGGTCATCAGGCCGTTGAGCACGCCCTCGCCGAGCTTGGCCGACACGCGGGCGGCGATGCCGAGGCCGAGAACCTGCTGCACCATGCTCTCGCCGACCGCCATGCCGCCGGTGATGGTGAGGTGCGCCAAAGCCGCGCGCGCCAAACGCAGGAAACCGAGGAATCCCGGCCGCCCGCCGTAGATCGCCGCGATCCGGCGCAGGAGGCGCACTGCCGCGTAGACCACGAAGGCAACGTCGACAATCGCCCGCGGGCTGAGCGCGGTGACGCCCGAGACCTGCTTGGCCGCCGTCGCGATGGCGTTGCGCGCCTGCCGGTCGAGGGGGCTCAGCAGTTCGCGCTCGGCGAGCCCGATGCGGTCCTCGACGTCGAGGATCGCGTCGGCCAGGGCCTCCAGCCGCTGCCGGCCCGCGGCGAGCCCCATCCGGTCGGCATAGAATGCGGAGAGGTCGCGGACCACGCCCTGCGCCGCGCTGTGGTCGCGGCCAGTGATCGCGGCGGCGGCCGCTTGGCGCAGGTGTTCGATCTTCCGCTCGCGCCACAGGCCGCGGAGTTCCCGCAGCACGATCGCGAGCAGGGCGAGGGCGGCGAGCGCCAGCAGCACCAGCGCCACGCCGCCGAGCCAGGGCGCGGCCTGGAACAGGTCGGCGATCATCCGCTCGAGCGACAGGCCGATGCCGAGCGAGACCAGGCCGCCCGCCGCCGAGAGCAGCAACGTGCCCCACGGCGCGCCGCGTCGGCGTCTGGCCGGCACGGGGGCGCCGTCGGCGGCCTCGACGATCTCGAACGGGTCCTCGACGATGCGGATGCCGGTGTCGGCAGCCGGCGTCGGCGCGATGCCCTCGGCCGTCGCCGGCGCGTCGGCGCCGGGAATCCGGAAGGCGCGCGGGCGTGAAGTCGTGCTCACGGCGTCATCCTCGCGCGTCGTCCGGTGGGTGCCCGTGCAGGGATCATCAGGCGAGCCTGTCGCCGATCAGGAACTGCATCGCCCGGTCTAGCCGGATCTGCGGCAGGTGGCCGGGGCGGCCGAGCGCGTCGGGCTGCACCTGCGGCGGGCGGAAGCGCGGGAAGCGGAGCGAGCCCGGCTCGACCGCGCCCTCGATCACCGATTCCGGTCGGGCCGGCAACGTGCCGGGAAACACCGCCGCCTCGGCGCGCCCGTCGAAGGTCTGATCGCCGACGACCTCGCCGGCCTCCGGCGTCCCCGCCACCGCGCGCAGGGTCTCGTCACGATCGTGGACCGTCGTCTCGCGCGTGGCGCGGACGGAGGCCAGCGCGACGGTGCCGACGCGGGCGCCCGCCGCCTCGGTGCGGCGCATGGCGCGGGAGACGAGCAGGCGCAGCAACGCTTCGAGCCGGTCGTGGCTCGTCTGGTGCAGGTGGTCGGCCTTCGTCGCGGCGAACAGGATGCGGTCGGCCCGCGGCGCGAACCAGCGCGAGAAGATCGTGTTGCGGCCGATGTTGAGGCTGAGCAGCACCGAATCCAGCGCCTCCTCCAGCTCGGCGAGCGCGGCCGGGCCGGCATCTACGGCGGCGAGCACGTCGACCAGCACGATCTGCCGGTCGACCCGCTGGAAATGGTCGCGGAAGAACGGCACCACCACCTTCGCCTTGTACGCCTCGAACCGGCGCTCCATCAGCCCGGCCAGGGTGTCCGCCGCGATAGTCTCGGGCAGATGGTCGAGGGGCGCGAAGGTCAGCGCCGGCGAGCCGGCGAGGTCGCCCGGCATCAGGAAGCGGCCGGGGGGCGTCGTCGCCACCATCTCGGGGCCTGCGCGGAGTGCCGAGAGGTAGGCCGTGAACGCCGTGCTCGCCCGCTCCGCCAGCACCTCGTCGACGGGGCCGCCCGCATCGAAGCCCTTCAGCGTCGCGAGCCAAGGCGCGGCGATGGCGCCGCGCCCGGCACGCCGGGTGCCGGCGATCGTCGCCCGCGACCACGCGGTGTAGCCCTGCTCGATCAGCGCGAGGTCGAGCAGCCACTCGCCGGGATAATCGACCACATCGAGCATCAGCGTGCCGGGCCCGGAGCGCCAGCCCCCCGCCCGCTCGTACTCGATCGCCAGCCGGAACTGGCTGATCCGGTCGGTGGAGCGCGGCCAGAGGCGCGACGCGGTCAACGCGGAGACATGCTCCTCGAAGGGGAAGCGCGGCACGTCGTCGTCGGGCTGCGGCACGAGGCGGGCGCGGCGCAGCCGCCCCTCCTGCGCCGGGGCGAAGGCCGGGAGCGCGTGCGCCTCGACGAGGTGGTGGATCAGCGCGGTGGTGAACACCGTCTTGCCGGAACGCGCGAGACCCGTGACGCCGAGCCGCAGCGTCGGCTGGATCAGCAGGTCGCTCGACGCCTCGGCGAAGGCCCTGACCGCGGAGCCGGCGCGCGCGGCAAAACTCGGGAGGGGCAAGGGCGGGCTCGGCTCGGGAACGGTACGGATCGGATCGGGTCGACCGATGCCGCTCAGGTGGCGTGGGGACGGGACGGCCGCAAGCCTGTTTCACGGCATCCACCGCAAGGCTACTTCGCGGCATCCGCCGACGCCGCCGCGACCGGCCGAAGACGGGCGATCGCCGCCGCCACGAGCCCCGGCCCGGCCTGCAGCGCACCGAGTTCGACCGCCGACATCGCAAGCATCGCCGGCGCGAGGTTCGGCAGCGGTTGTCCGTCGGGCGAGAACAGCGCGAGGTCGTCGCCCGCGCGCAGGCCCACGCTCCGGGCGATGGCCGCCGCGTAGTTGGCGATGCGGGCCGCGTCGTCGCCGCAGGGCGGAGTCGGTGCGCGCAGGTCGCCGAGCGACAGGCCGGCGGCGATCGGCGGCAGGGACGCGGATTCGGCCACGAGCCGATCGGGCGAGGGGATGCCGTGGTCGAGGAGCGCGGCGGGATCGTCGGCGCCGCGCGGCGGCGTCCGGGCGGGCATCGGGGGCTTGTCGGCGACGCGGCTGGCGATGTCCGGCACGGGCTTGAGCGGCGGCATTTGCCGGAGCGGCCGGCCGCCCATCCGCGCGAGCGCCGACCACGGCTGCACCCGCAGCCCCGGATGACGGCCGCGGGCGGCCCCGAGTCGGACCCCGCCGCCGGGACGGTGCCGCGCAAGGTAGCGGGCGCGCAGGGTCCCGCCGAGGCCACGGCGCGCAAGGGGCGACGGTCCCGAGGTCGCGGCCGCCTGGGCCGCGATTCCGGGCGAGCCGCATCCGGCCGGCGCCCAGCGCCGGACGACGGCGAGCGCGGTGCGGCGCCCGTAGTCGCGGTAGTAGCGCCGCAGCAGGCCGGCCGCGGCGTCGGCTCCGTCGGCGGCCGTCGCGAAGCCGGTATGGCCCTCGGCGTCGGAACCGATCTCGCCCGGCCACCGCGCGCTCTTGATGCACCAGTAGTTGTTGAGCTTGGCGCAGCGCGCGACGAAGGCCGGGTCGGTCGCCGAGAGCTGCGCCACGAGCGCGAGGGAGACCGGTCGGAGTTCGGCGCCTGCCTGTTCCCGCCAGTTCGAGACCGCGCGCGCCGCGTGCCGGTATAACGGCGCCGCGTCCGGCGCGGGCGCGAGCAGCGCGGACGCCCGCGCGCGGATCGCATGCACCGGCGCTTCGGCCCGCGGCAGCAGCGTCGTCAGGACGAGGATGGCGGCGAGAAGCACGGGCGGCCGTGGGAGCGGGGCGTTGCGACCGATGGGGAACGGCGCCGGGCGGGATCGGTTCGCGCGGGGGCCTCAGGACGCCGGCTCGTTGCGCAATTCGTGCCGGGCCTGGGCGACGTACTCGTCGCGCTCGGCCTGCGACAGCACCATGACCGTGCCGCCGCAGAGCGGACCCTGGACCGGGTCGTCGGTCTCCCAGGCGCGGTCGCCGTGGCCCTTGGCGGCGAAGTTGCGCTTGGCCCGCGCGACGATCAGGGATTCTTCGGGCTCGATCATCGGGCTCCCCGGAGTCTCAGGTGTCGAACGCGCGTCCAGCCTATCACGGATGAAGGTGCTTCAGGGCCGCCGCGTGCAGCCGCGCATCGCCCGCAGCGACGATGCGGCCTCCGCCCGTCGCGGGGCCGCCGTCCCAGGCGGTGACCACGCCGCCGGCGCCCTCGACGATCGGGATCAGCGCGACGATGTCGTAGGGCTTCAGCCCCGCCTCGATCACGAGGTCGATCTGCCCGGCCGCGAGCATGCAATAGGCGTAGCAATCGGTGCCGTAGCGCGACATCCGAACCCGGGCCTCGACCGCGCGGAACCCCTCCGTCTCCGCGCCCTCGGCGAACAAGCGCGGATCGGTGGTGGCGAGCATCGCCGAGCCGAGGTCGGAGCAGCGCCGGGTATGCAGCGTCCGCTCGCCCCGCGGCCCGCGCAGGCGCGCGTTGCGGCCGTCGCCGGAGAACCGCTCGCCGAGATAGGGCTGGTGCATCAGCCCGCGCACCGCGCCGCCGTTGCGGGTCAGCCCGATCAGCGTCCCCCAGGTCGGCAGCCCGCCGATGAAGGAGCGCGTGCCGTCGATCGGGTCCAGCACCCAGACACACTCGGCGTCGAGGCGCTCCGAGCCGAACTCCTCGCCGAGGATGCCATGGGTGGGAAACCGTTCGCGGATCATCTTGCGGAGCACCAGTTCCCCCGCGCGGTCCGCCTCGGTGACCGGATCGAACGGCGCCGAGCCGCCGGCCTTGTCGTCGAGCGTGAACTGCGCCCGGAAGAACGGCAGGATCGCCCGCCCCGAGGCGTCGGCGAGGTCGTCCATGAACCGGCCGAGTTCCACGACGCTCATCGGTCGCCTTCTTCACGGTGACGCATCGCCCGACGAAGCCGGATTCGGCCAGCGCCCGTCAAGCCCCGGCCGTCGCCGGGGACGCGCCGCTGCCCCGTCCCTCCGCCGCGACCGCACCGAGCACGGTCTCGACGGCGCTGCGCAGCGACGAGACGTGGCCGGTGGCCGGGATGCCGTCCCGCCCCGCCGCGTCGTCGTCGGCGTGCCAAAGGCCGACGACGACAGGGACGTCGGGCACGCGCCTGCGCAGGCGCTCGACGAGGCGGCGCAGGTGCGCCGGCTCGCCGCCGATCGCCAGCGACACGACGCAGATCATCCGGGGCGCGCCGGGGTCGAAGGCCTCGATCTTCGCACGCGCCACGTCGGCGAACGGGACGACGCGGGTGCCCAGGCCTCGCTTGCGCAGCAACTGGGCGAGGATGGAGGCGGCCGCCGCATCGATGAAGCCGCGGCCGGCGACGCACAGGACGGCGCCGTCGCGCGACCATGCGGCCGGGATCGCGTCGGGATCGGAGGGGACGCCGGGGACGGCCCTGGCCGCCCCCGCAGCCGGCTCGCCGCCCGCGGGTTCGGGCACGGCATCGCCGCGATCCTTGAGCGCGTCGACGAGGTCGGCCACCGCGGTGCGGATGCCGGACTTCTGCTCGATGGTCAGCACGCCGCGGGCCGCGTCGCGGGCCGCGAGTTCGAGGCCCTTCACGACGACCTCGTCGTAATAGGCCGAGAGCGAGCATCCCTGCAGGATCACCTCGGCCTGCTCCTGCGCCTCCTCCGGATCGTCGGCGAGGATGCGCTGGTAGAAGTTCTCGACCGGCGTCAGCGCCGGCCGGTTGCCGAACAAGACGTCGAGGAACTCGAGCCTGTCGATGTGCCGGCCGAGCACGACGAGGCAGACGGTGAGCGGCGTCGAGAGGATCAGGCCGATCGGCCCCCACAGCCAGGTCCAGAACAGCGCCGAGATCAGGACCGCGATGGGCGACAGGCCCGTCGAGTGCCCGTAGAGCATCGGCTCGAAGACCTGGCCGGTGAGCGGCTCCAGCACCAGGAACAGGATCGCCGTGGCGATCATCATGTTCCAGCCGGGATCGACGGCCGCCGCCAGGGCCAGCGGCAGCACGGCCGAGAGGAAGGCGCCGACATACGGCACGAAGCGCATCAGCGCCGAGAAGATCGCCCACAGCACGGGGTTGGGCACGCCGATGACGTAGAGCCCGATGCCGATCACCAGCCCGAAGGCGGCGTTGAGCGCCAACTGCGCCACGAAGTAGCGGCTGAGGCGGCGCGCGGCATCGTCCATCGCCACGGTGGTGCGGTGGAGGTCGCTGGAGCCGGCGAGCCGGATCAGGCGGTCGCGCAGGTCCTCGCGCTGCATCAGCACGAACAGGAGCACCACGAAGACGATGCCGGTGGTGGCGAGCGGCTGCAGGGCGGGCGACAGCAGAGTGCCGGCCGTCTCCAGCGGCCCAGGCGGCGTCTGCTGCATCTCGACGAGGACGGGCTTGTGCTGCGGCTGCCGTTCCGGTGCCCGGGTCTCCGGGGCAGGCTCTTGCGCACCGCCTGCGTTGCCGGCGCTGCGGAACGCCCGCCCGATATTGGCGACGTAGTCGGTGAGGTGGCCGGCGGGGCTGTCGCGCAGGCCAGCGATCTTGCCCTCGATGGTCGAGCGGTAGCGCGGCACGTCGCCGGCGAGGTTCGTGACCTGCACGCCGATCAGGGTCGCGAGCGCGGCGACGATCCCGAGGGTGATCAGTACCGCCGAACCGACCGCGACCGGCCGCGGCAGGCGCCAGCGCCGCAGCAGGGCGACGAGCGGACCGATGACGAAGGACAGCAGCAGGGCGATCGCAATCGGGATGAAGATCTCGCGCCCGAGATACAGGCCGGCGACGATGATCGCGCCGACGACCACGGGCGAGGCGAGCGCGGCCTTCGGCGTCTCGGCGGCGGCGATCCGCGTCGGAGCCGCGGCCACGCGCTGGGCCTCTGAGGTCTTCGTCGCCATGCCGCCACCGAACCGTACGCTACACCCGCGAGGCCCGCGCGGGCGCGGGTCCGGACGTGGAACGGCACGACCCTATGAAACGATCCCCGGCGGAACGCGCCGTTTTCACGCGGCCGTGATGGGTTCGGGCCGTGATCGGTTCAGGCTTGGGCGACGCCGGCCCGGGCCACGTCGCCGACGTCCTTCAGGGTCTCGAGCGACCAGCACAGGGCCATCACCCGCCGGGCCTGCGCCTCGGGCAGCACGCCCTCGGCGAGATCGGTGAACTTACGCTCCAGCGCGGCATCGCTCATCGGCCGCTCGACGCTGCCGAGCGCGTGCTCGATCCGGCGGTGGAGGCTGCGGCCGTCGGCCAGCGTCACGGTCATCTCGACCTGCGCGGCCTCGATCCCCGGCGTCACCACCGGCACGACCTTTTCGCGCAAGGCCACGATCACCGGATCGCGCACCGCCCGGTCGCTGAACTGCTTCTCGCCGGCCGCGCCCTCGGCGAGCGCCACGGCGACGGCGTGGTAGATGCTGAACTTGCCCTCCAGCCCGGCCTGCGGCGTCGTCTTGCCGGTGAGTTCGAGCACCAGCGGGTGGACCTTGAGATCGACGCGGGCGATCCGCTCGGGCGTGAGGCGCTCAGCGTCGCGCACCTGGATCGCGGCGTCGATCGCCGGATGCATGACGATGCCGCAGGCGAACGGCTTGTAGGTGTTGAGCAGGCTCTCGTAGC
>NZ_CAXTHR010000043.1:0-29118 GCF_964244095.1 uncultured Methylobacterium sp.
CGGCGGCTTCATCGGCCTGTCGAACTTCCTGCCGACCTTCTTCTACGAGCAGTTCTCCGTGACGAAGGTCGAGGCCGGGCGGCTGACCATGCTCGCGGCGTTCATGGGCTCGGGCATCCGCATCGTCGGCGGCTACTTCGCCGACCGCATTGGTGGCATCGCGGTGCTCTCGGTCGTGCTGCTCGCGTCCATCGGCGCCTTCCTGGCGCTGACCACGACGCCCTCGCTTGCCGCCACCACGATCCTGTTCATGCTCTGCTTCGCGGCGCTCGGCGCCGGCAACGGCGCGCTGTTCCAGCTCGTGCCGCTGCGTTACCCCACCAACACCGCGGTGTCGGGCTCGATGATCGGCGAGATCGGGGCGCTCGGCGGCGCGATCCTGCCGAACGTGATGGGCTTCTCCAAGCAGTATACCGGCGCCTTCGCCACCGGCTTCATCGTCTACGCGGTGTTCGCGGCGGTGGTGCTCGGATGCCTGATGCTGTGGCAGCGCAAGTGGGTCGGCACCTGGGTCGGCCCGCGCGGCAAGGTCCTCGATCCGGCGATCACGCAGACCGCGACCGGCGGCCTGCGCCCCGCCGCGGTCTGACGACCAGGGCGATCGACGTCGGAACGGGGGCGTCGAGCCCGCGTTCCGCGTTCCGGGACCGGGCGGTCGGCGACGGCCGAGCGGTCAGTAACGGGCGGAGACGGCGTTCCCGCGCGGCGGCAGCGGGCAGGACACGCCGTAGGGCGCCACCACGATGTCGCCCGGCCGCGGGTTGTTGAGGGCCACCGGCTGCGTCCCGCCGCCGTCGATATCGACGTAGCAGCGGTCCTGCACCGCCACCGCCGCGTAGCGCGCCGCGAAGACGGGCCTGCCCGCGACGTCCGCGGGCAAACCGGCGCCGGTCGGGCAGAACACCGACACCGCGACGCTGCCGCGCGCCTCGTAGCGGATCGCGCGGGAATGCTGCGGCCGGACCGTCATCGCCGGCCCGCCATCCTGGCTGACGGTCACGAGATAGGGCGTCCGGTTGACCACGCTGCGGGTGCAGCCGGCCCGCGCCGCGCCGGGCGCGGCCGCGAGCAGCACCGACGCCAGGGCCGCCATCGTCCATCCGCGCATAGGTCCGCTCTCCTCCGCCCGCATCGCGGGGTCAACCGTGGCCGTGCCGCCGCGTTCCGCCCCGGTCAATGCGGATGGCGCCGAATCCCCGATCATGGGGCGAGCGGTTGCGCTTCGACCCGGGCCAAGCATACTGGAGACGCGATGCAAACAGCCGCATCCGGCCGCGCGGCCGGCTGACGGCGCGGACCGCCACAAGGCGGCCGCGGGACAAGAGCCGCCGGAGGATCGAGGCCATGATCAAGCGCCTGAGCGCCACGAACAGCGTGCTGTTCCTGCTTTGCCTGATGTACTTCATCACCTATCTCGACCGCGTGAACATCGCCACTGCGGGCGCCGTGATCATCGCGGATCTCGGCATGTCGAACACGCAGTTCGGCCTGATCCTCTCGGCCTTCGCCTATCCTTACGCGATCTTCCAGGTGATCGGCGGCTCGGTCGGCGACAGGTTCGGCGCGCGGCGCACGCTGCTCGTCTGCGGCCTGATCTGGGCGTCGGCGACGATCCTCACCGGCTTCGTCGGCGGCATCGTCAGCCTGTTCCTCGCCCGCGTGCTGCTCGGCTTCGGCGAGGGTGCGACCTTCCCGACCGCCACGCGCGCGATGCAGAACTGGACGGCGCCGGGCCGGCGCGGCTTCGCGCAAGGGATCACCCACGCCTTCGCGCGGCTCGGCAACGCCGTCGCGCCGCCGATCGTCGCCTTCCTGATCTACCACTTCGGCTGGCGGTCGAGCTTCGTCATCCTCGGCGCGATCAGCTTCGTCTGGGTCGTGATCTGGTATCTCTACTTCCGCGACGACCCATCCGACCACCGATCGATCACCCAGGCCGAACTGGACCTGCTGCCGCCCCCGCGCGAGGTCGGCGCCAAGCAGTCGGTGCCGTGGGGGGCGCTGACCCGGCGCATCCTGCCGGTGACGATCACCTATTTCTGCTACGGCTGGACCCTGTGGCTGTTCCTCGGCTGGCTGCCGAGCTTCTTCAAGCAGAGCTACGGCCTCGACCTGAAGAACTCGGCGCTGTTCGCTTCGGGCGTGTTCTTCGCCGGCGTCGTCGGCGACACGCTCGGCGGCGTGCTGTCCGACCGCATCTTCGAGAAGACCGGCAACCTCAAGCTCGCGCGCCTCTCGATCATCGTGGTCGGCTTCCTCGGCGCGGCGGCGAGCCTCACGGGCGTGTTCTTCACGCGTGACCTGACCGCGGTGGCGCTGCTGCTCTCGTCGGGCTTCTTCTTCGCCGAACTGGTGATCGGCCCGATCTGGTCGGTGCCGATGGACATCGCGCCGAAGTTCGCCGGCACCGCGAGCGGGCTGATGAACACCGGCTCGGCGGTCGCCGCGATCGTCTCGCCGATCGTGTTCGGCCTGATCGTCGATGCGACCGGCGACTGGACGCTGCCGTTCGCCGGCTCGATCGGCCTGTGCCTGCTGGGAGCCGCGACCGCCTTCACCATGCATCCCGAGCGCCCGTTCGCGGAGCCGGCCGAGGCCGGTCCGCTGCCGCCGGTGGCGGCGGCGCCGGCGCGCTGAGAGGGGACGCGCCGATGGTGGCGACGCGCCGGAACGGACCGCTCGCGGGCGTGCGCGTCATCGAACTCGCCCACATCATGGCGGGCCCGGTCTGCGGCCTGATGCTCGGCGACATGGGCGCCGAGGTGATCAAGGTCGAGAAGATGCCCGGCGGCGACGACACCCGCCGCTCGGTGCCGCCGTCGATCGCGGGCGAGAGCGCCGCCTACATGATGATGAACCGCGGCAAGCGCGGGCTCAGTCTCGATCTCAAGAGCGCGGACGGCAAGGCGGTCCTGCATCGCCTCCTGGCGGATGCCGACGTGCTGATCGAGAACTACCGCGGCGGCACGATGGAACGCCTCGGCCTCGGCTACGAACATCTGCGCGAACGCTACCCGGCGCTGGTCTACTGCTCGCTCTCCGGCTTCGGCCGCTCGGGACCCTATGCGGCGCGCGCCGGCTTCGATCTCGTCGCCCAGGGCATGAGCGGGCTGATGAGCGTCACCGGCGCGGGGCCGGGCGAGCCGCCGATGAAGTGCGGCCCGCCGGTGACCGACATCACCGCCGGCATCCTCGCGGCGATGGGGGTGCTCGCGGCCTACACCCACCGGCTCAAGACAGGAGAAGGGCAGGCGGTCGACACCTCGCTGTTCGAGGCCGGCATCACGCTGACCTACTGGCAGTCGGCGATCGCGATGGCGACCGGGCTCGCGCCCGGCCCGATGGGCTCGGCCCATCCGCTGAACGCGCCCTACGAGGCGTTCGAGACGGAAGACGGCTGGATCACCGTCGGCGCGGCCAACCAGACCAACTGGCTGCGGCTGCTCGACGTGCTCGGCGCCGACGCGCTGGCCGCCGACCCGCGCTTTGCCCTCAACGCCGGGCGGATGGAGCACCGGAGCGCGCTGGCCGCGGCCCTCGCCCCGTTCTTCCGGTCGGCGGATTCCGGGACGTGGCTCGCCCGGCTGGAGGCGGGCGGCGTGCCGGCCGGGCCGGTGCTCGACGTCGCCGAGATGCACCGCGACCCGCACACGATCGCCCGCGAGATGGTGGTCGCGGTCGATCACCCCCGCGCCGGCCGGATGGCGACGCTCGGCCTGCCGGTGAAGTTCTCCGCGACGCCCGGACGCGTCCACGGCCCGGCGCCGCTGCTGGGCGAGCATTCGCGCGCCATCCTGCGCGAGGCCCGCTACGACGACGCGGCGATCGACGGGCTGATCGCGGCGGGTGTCGTGGGCGAGACGGTGGCGTGACAGGCTCGCCGACAGGTCTTTTCATCCCAACCATCCCCCTCATCCTGAGGTGCCGGAGCGCAGCGCAGGCCTCGGAGCCCTCCAGGGATCACGGCGGCTTCCGGAGGGCTCCTTCGAGGCCGCTGACGCGGCACCTTAGAGCCGTGCCCGACCACGTTGGGTCGGGTCACGGCTCTAGGTCCTTGTCTTAACGCACACTTTCGCGACGAACCGGCATCCACTTCGTCGGAGTGCGCTCTAGGATGAGGGGGATGGGTCGGAACGACTTATTGTCCAAGGACTGATCCGATGACTTCCCAACCGTCCGCATCCACCGACGAACTGCTGGTCTCGCAGGACGGCGGGATCGCCCGCATCGTCCTCAACCGGCCCCACGCCCGCAACGCGCTGACCTTCGCGATGTACGAGGGGCTGGTGACGCAGTGCCTGCGGATACAGGCGGACGCCTCGGTGAAGGCGCTCGTCATCGCCGGCGCCGGCGAGAAGGCGTTCGCGGCCGGCACCGACATCGCCCAGTTTCGCGGCTTCGCGACGGCGGCGGACGCGCTCGGCTACGAACGCTTCATGGACCGGGTGCTCGGCACCCTGGAGCGCCTGCGGGTGCCGACCATCGCGGCGATCGCCGGCGCCTGCACCGGCGGCGGAGCGGCGATCGCAGCCGCCTGCGACCTGCGCGTCGCGACGCGGGACGCGCGCTTCGGCTTCCCGATCGCGCGCACGCTCGGCAACTGCCTGAGCCAGGGCAACCTCAAGCGCCTGTCCGACCTGATCGGCCCGGCGCGGGTGAAGGACATGATCTTCACCGCCCGCCTCGTCGGCGCGGAGGAGGCGCTGGCGATCGGCCTCGTCGGCGAGGTGGTCGCGGATGCGTCGGCCCTCGCCGACAGGGCGAGCGCGCTGGCGGCCCTCGTCGCCGGCCACGCCCCGCTCACCCTGCAGGCGACCAAGGAGGGCCTGCGCCGTCTCGCCGAGGCCGCAGAGGTCGCGGACGGACAGCCGCAGCCGGGCGACGACCTGATCCTGAGTTGCTACATGAGCCGCGACTTCCGCGAGGGGATGGAGGCGTTCCTGGGCAAGCGCGCGCCGGATTGGCAGGGGCGGTAGCGCCTGGATCGGCCCGACCGCCTGTTCTTCGATCGCCCGGAACGGCTCCGGTTTCCCTCCCCCTCTGCGGGGGAGGGTCTGGTGGCGTCGTTCTCAGCGCGTCGACGGCAGCAGCAGGTCCGGCAGCCACAGCGCGATGCCCGGCACGAGGCAGAGGATCAGGATCGCCACCGCCATCAGGACCACGAAGGGCAGCGTGCCCCAGATGATGTCGCGGAGCGGGATGTCGGGGGCGATGTTCTTGATGACGAAGATGTTGAGGCCCACCGGCGGGTGGATCAGGCCCATCTCCATGGTGATGGTCATCACCACGCCGAACCAGACGAGGTCGAAGCCCGCGGCCTTCAGCGGCGGCAGGATGATCGGCGCGGTCATCAGGATGATCGAGACCGGCGGCAGGAAGAACCCGAGCCCGATCACGAGGCCGAGGATCGTCACCAGCAGCACCCACTTCGAGAGCTGCATCGCGACGATCGCGGCCGCGGCCGATTGCGAGATGTGCAGGTAGCTCATCACGTAGGCGTAGAGCAGCGACATGCCGATGATCAGCATCAGCATGGTCGATTCGCGCAGCGTCGCCGTGAGGATCGGGCTGACGTCCTTCGGGCGCCAGACCCCGTAGATCACCGCGATCAGCCCGAGCGCCAGCAGGCCGCCGAGCCCCGCCGTCTCGGACGGGGTGGCGTAGCCGCCGTAGAGCGCCACCATCACGCCGGTGAGCAGCACCACGAACGGCAGCACGCGGGGCAGCGTCTCGAAGCGCTGGCGCATGCTGTAGGTGTCCTCGGCCAGGATCGGCGAGGTCGTGCCGTCGCGCTCGTAGGCCGCCCTGGCGCTCGCGTACTCGGCGCGGAAGCGGAGCACCGCCCAGGCGGCAAACAGCCCGACGAGCAGCAGGCCGGGCCCGATGCCGGCGAGGAACAGGCGCCCGAGGGACTGCTCGGCGGCGACCGCGTAGAGGATCATGGTGATCGACGGCGGCAGCAGGATGCCGAGCGTGCCGCCGGCCGCGATGATCCCGGCGGCAAACCCCGGCGAGTAGCCGCGCTTGCGCATCTCCGGGATGCCGGCCGAGCCGATCGCCGAGCAGGTGGCGGGGCTCGATCCCGCCATGGCGGCAAACAGCGCGCAGGCGAAGACGTTGGCGATGCCGAGGCCCCCGGGGATGCGGTGCATCCAGGCGTGCATCGCCGAGTACAGGTCCTGGCCCGCCTTGGACCGGCCGATCGCCGCGCCCTTGAGGATGAACAGCGGGATCGAGAGCAGGGTGATCGATGCCATCTCCTCGTAGACGTTCTGCGAGACCGTATCGAGGGAGGCCGCCGGCATGAAGGCGAACATGAACGCCAGCGCCACGAAGCCGAGCGCGAAGGCGATGGGGATGCCGGCGAGCATCGCCGACAGCGTCGCCCCGGCATAGAGGAAGCCGATCGCGGCGGTGCTCATCGTGCGGGCCTCGCGGTGTCGGGCACGGTGCCGCCCATCGGGTCGGTCCCCCGCGGGGTCAGCGCGGGACGGCCCTTCCCGTCGGCGTTGAGATCGGCACCGAGGCCGATCTTCGGTGCGACCCAGCCGGCCGAGTCCGGGCCGTAGGCGAGCGCCTGGACGATCTGCACTGCGAACTGGAGGCCGAGCAGGCTCATGCCGAAGGCCATCAGCGCGTAGGGGATCGCCAGCGGCGGCCCCCAGGTCGATTGCGACACCTGCCCGTCGATCCAAGCCTCGTGGAACAGCGTCCAGCTCTTCCAGGCGAAGAAGGCGACGAACACGAAGCTGATCACGTCGGCCATCAGCAGCCGCGCGCGGTTGACGCGCGGCGACAGGAAGCCGGTCAGCGCCTCGATCGCCACGTGGCCGCGCTTGGCCTGGACGGCTGCGGCCGAGAAGAAGGTCGCGCCGACGATCAGGAACACCGCCATCTCGTCCTGCCAGTCGGTCGGCTCGTGCAGGACGTAGCGGATCAGCACGCTGTAGCTCAGCACGAGGCAGGCACCGACCAGCGCCAGCCCGCCGAGGATCATGATGAGCCCGTTCACGCCCTTCATCGCCCGGTCGACATGGCCGAGCACGCCGGGGATCCGCGGCTCGGCGACCGCGCGGGCCTCGGCCGTCGCCGAGGCCGCATCGAAGGCGTGGCTCACGCGACCTGCTCCGCGAGCTTGAGAAGCTCGGCGCAGGTCGCGCTCTTGCCGGCATAGTCCTTCCACGCGGTCTCGCGGGCGATGTCGCGCCACGCGGCCATGGTCTGCTCGTCGAGGTTCTGCACCTTCGCGCCGGCCTTGGCGAAGACCTGCTCGACGTGCGTGTCGTCGGCCTTGGCGCCGGCCTGCCCGAACGATTCGAGCTCGGCGCCCACCGTCATGATCAGGTCCTGGTGGTCCTTCGGCAGGCCCGAGAAGATCGACTTCGACATCATGATCGGCTCGAGCATGAACCAGTACGAACGCTCGCGACCGGATGTGAGCGCCTTGGACAGCTCCTCCAGCCGGAACGAGATCAGGCTGGTCGACGAGGTGATGACCGCATCGCACGCGCCGGTCTGCATCGCGGCGTAGGATTCGCTCGACGGGATCGACAGCGTGGCCGCGCCCGCCTGCTTCATCATCAGGTCCATCTCGCGCGAGCCGCCGCGGACCTTGAGGCCCTTGGCGTCGCCGGGCGCGTAGAGCGGGCGCTCGCGGCTCGCGACGCCGCCCGCCTGCCAGACCCAGGAGACGAGGACGATGCCCTTGGCGTCGAGGATCTCGGCGAGCTTCCGGCCGACCGGCGCATTCTTCCAGGCGACCCCTTGCGCGTAGGAGGTCACGAGGCCCGGCATCAGGCCGATATTGGTCTCCGGCACCTCGCCGCCGGCATAGGGGCTCGGATAGAGCGACATGTCGAGCGCGCCCTTGCGCATCGCGCCGAACTGGGCGTTCGTCTTCATCAGCGAGGAGCCGGGATAGACCTGCACCTCCAGCGCGCCCTTCGACCGCTCGCCGACGGCCAGCGCGAACTTGCGGCACATCCGGTCGCGAAAATCGCCCTCGTCGATGGTGCCGCCGGGGAACTGGTGCGAGAGCTTCAGGACGGTGGCGGCCTGCGCGGCGCCGAGGCCGAAGCGCAGGAGGGCGGGGGCTGCGAGCCCCGTTGCGAGCCCCGTGGCAAGCAGGCTGCGTCGAGTCGGCATCATGGCGTTTCTCCCGCGTCGCACAATTCGTCGACGATGTTTTTGCGTTGCACAATATATTTTGTGCCTTACTCGATATAGACAGAAGACTGCCTTGTATATTTTGTCAACGCCCTCGCATACTATACGACGACGAAGGTCGATGCGCGGGAGGCGTGGAGCGATGAGCCGGGCACAGCGCCTGCGGCAGACCATCGAGGACGAGATCGTGGCGGGCCGCCTCGCGGTCGGCGCACGCCTCGACGAGGGCCAGCTCGCGGAGCGGTTCGGCGTGTCGCGGACGCCGATCCGCGAGGCGCTGCTGCAGCTCGCGGTGACCGGGCTCGTGGAGACCCGGACGCGCAAGGGCACGATCGTCAGCGCGCCGGAGCCGCAGCATCTCCTGGCGATGTTCGAGACGATGGCGGAGCTGGAGGCGGCCTGCGGCCGGTTCGCCGCCCGCCGCCTGACGCCGGAGGACCGGGCGGCCCTGGAGGCGGGGCTCGCGGCCTGCGAGGCGGTGGCCTCGGCCGGCGACACCGAGGGCTATTACGCGGAGAACCACGTCTTCCACGCGGTGATCTATCGGGCCTGCCGCAACGCGTTCCTGGCGGAGCAGGCGCGGCTGCTGAGCCGCCGGCTCGCGCCCTATCGCCGGCTGCAACTGCGCACGCGGCATCGGCTCGCGCAATCGCTGGCCGAGCACGCGGGCATCGTGGCCGCAATCGTCGGCGGGGAGGACGTGGCGGCGGCCGAGCGCCTGCGCGCGCACGTCGTCGTGCAGGGCGACCGCTTCTCGGACCTCGTGGCGGGCCTGCGCTCGCTCAGCGACGCCGCCTGAGCCCAAGGCCGGCCGAGCTCCGCTCGGCGGCACGCTCCACGGGACGCCGGTTGCCTCGTCTCGGGCTCGCGACGACGGGCGTAGGCTGAACCCTACGCCTCGGCCTCGCCGGACGGGTCGGCCTCGCCGAAAGTGGCCGCGATCACCGGCTTCCTGCCGCGGATGTGCTCGCGCATCAGCGGCGGGAGCGCGGCGCCGTCGCGGGCACGCAGGAACGCCACCATCCGCTCGTGCTCGGCGATCGCCTGCGCCCATTGCTCGGGCGTCTGGTGCGCGGCGTAGCGCGAGCGCTGGATCCGGCCGGACAGGCTGCGATAGATCCCCGCCAGGGTGGCATTGCCGCTCGCCGCCATGATCGCCTCGTGGATCTGACGGTTGAGCCGGAAATAGCCGACCTGGTCGGAGGCCTTCCACAGCGCCACCATCGCGTCGTGGTCCGCCTGGATCGCGGCGACCTCGCCGTCGGAGATCCTGCTGCAGGCGAGGTCGGCCGCGGTCGCCTCCAGCCCGGCGATGACCTCCATCATCTCGTCGATCTCGACCTGCGAGAGGCTGGCCACCCGCGCGCCGCGGTTGGGCAGCAGTTCGAGGTGGCCTTCGGTGGCCAGGATCTTGATCGCCTCGCGCAAGGGCGTGCGCGAGATGCCGAAGCGCTCGGTGAGCTCGCCCTCGTTGATGCGGGCCTTCGGCGGCATCTCGCCGGATTGGATCAGTGCCCGCATCCGGTCCGCCACCTCGTCGTGCAGGTAACGCCGGTTGATGCCGAGGCCGGGATCGATCTTGCTCATGTGTTTTCGATGCAATCACGGGCGCGTCGGACAGCGGACCTACGTTTAGGCGCGCCGGAAATCAGTGTCGAGGCGCCGGGGCGCGATCGACGGAGCGTCGAGCGGAGCGAAAGCCCGAGCCCGCGGAGGCGGGCACCGGCGACCGAGGCCGAGCAGGAACCGAGGGCCGTCGCTCTCAAGCGACGGCCCTGGCGCGATCGAGAACACGGGCGACGTGTTGCGCGTCGATCCCGAGCCCGTCGTGGATCTGGTGGCGGCAGCTCGTGCCGTCGGCGACGACGAGGTCGTCCGGCCCGGCCTCGCGCAGGGCCGGGAACAGCGACAGCTCGGCCATCGCCAGCGACACGTCGATGGTCTGAGGCCCGTAGCCGAAGGCGCCGGCCATGCCGCAGCAGCTCGACTCGATCGGGCGCACGTCGAGCCCCGGCACCGCGCGGAGCACGCTCTCGACCGCGCCCATCGCCCCGAACGCCTTCTGGTGGCAATGGCCGTGCAGGTGCGCGACGCGGCCGCCCTGGTCGGCGAGGTCGAGCGCGATGCGGCCGGCCGCGAGGTCGGTAGCGAGCAGCTCCTCGAACAGCACGCTCTGCCGGGCGAGCAGGGCCGTGTCCGCGCCCGGCAGGAGCGCCGCGAACTCGTCGCGGAAGGTGAACAGGCAGGAGGGCTCCAGGCCGACGATCCGGGCGCCGGCCTTCGCGAAGGGCAGGAGCGCGGCGAGCGTCCGCCGCGCCTCCGCCCGCGCCCGGTCGGTCTGGCCGGAGGCGAGCCAGGTGCGGCCGCAGCAGAGCGGGCGGTTGCCGCTTGCCGGAAGCACCCGGTGCAGCCGGTAGCCGGCGGCGGTCAGCACGCGCTCGGCGGCCTCCAGGTTCTCGCGCTCGAAGGCGCGGTTGAAGGTGTCGCCGAACAGGATCACGTCGCGGAAGGAGCCCGCCACGTCCTGCGGGTGGGCGGGCTCGCCCGTCTCGCGCCAGGGGCGGCGCCAGCGCGGCAGCGTGCGCCGGGCCGAAAGGCCGGTCACCCGCTCGGAGAGGCGGGCCAGCGCCGGCACCCGGTCGCGCAGGTTCAGGAGCGGCGCGAGCTTGGCCGCGAGGCCGGCGTAGTGCGGCATCAGCCCGATCAGGCGGTCCTTCAGCGGCAGACCGTGGCGGGCGTGGTAGTGGTGCAGGAACTCGACCTTCATCCGGGCCATGTCGACCCCGGTCGGGCACTCGCGCCGGCACGCCTTGCACGAGACGCAGAGGTCCATCGTCCGCTTCATCTCAGGGCTCGTGAACGCGTCCGCGCCGAGCTGGCCCGAGATCGCGAGCCGCAGGGAGTTCGCGCGCCCGCGGGTGAGGTGCTGCTCCTCGCCGGTGGCGCGGTAGGACGGGCACATCGCCCCGCCGGCGAGCTTCCGGCAGGTGCCGTTGTTGTTGCACATCTCGACCGCGCCGCCGAAGCCGCCGGCCTCCGGCCAGTCCAGCGCCGTCTCGCGCGGCTCGGTCACCGCGTAACCGGGCGCGAAGCGCATCAGCGCGCGGTCGTCCATCGCCAGCGGCCGGACGATCTTGCCGGGGTTGAGGCGGTTGTCCGGGTCGAACGCGTCCTTCACCGCCTCGAAGGCGCGGGCGAGCCGCGGCCCGAACAGCGGCGCGACGTATTCGGAGCGCGAGATGCCGTCGCCGTGCTCGCCGGAATAGGAGCCCTTGTAGCGGCGGACCAGCTCCGAGGTCTCCTCGGCGATGGCGCGCATCTTCGCGACGTCGCCGCCGTCCTTCATGTTCAGGATCGGGCGGACGTGCAGGCAGCCGACGGAGGCGTGGGCGTACCACGTGCCCCGCGTGCCGTGCTTGGTGAAGACCTCGGTGACGGCATCGGTATAGTCGGCCAGGTGCTCCAGCGGCACCGCGCAATCCTCGATGAACGAGACCGGCTTGGCGTCGCCCTTCATCGACATCATGATGTTGAGGCAGGCCTCGCGCACCTCCCAGACCGACCTCTGCCGCGCCGGCTCGACCACCTCGACCACCGCGCCCGGGAAACCATGGTCGCCCATGCAGGCATCGAGGCGCTTCAGGTCGCGCCTGAGGCCCGCCAGGTCTTCGCCCGCGAACTCGGCGAGCAGCAGGCAGTTCGGCCGGCCGCGCGTGATGTCGGCGAGCGTGGTGCGGAACAGCGGGATGTCGGCGCCGAGCACCAGCACGTTGTTGTCGACGAGTTCGACCGCCACCGGATCGAGGTCGACGATGTGGCGCGTCGTCTCCATCGCGGCGCGGAACGAGGGGAAGTGGCACACGCCCATCACCCGGTGCGCGGGCAGCCGCGAGAGCTTGAGCGTCACCGAGGTGGTGGCCGCCAGGGTCCCCTCCGAGCCGACCAGCAGGTGGGCGAGGTTCGGCCGCGGCGCGATCAGCGCATCGAGGTTGTAGCCGCCGACGCGGCGCTGCACCTTCGGGTACTTGTCCAGGATCTCCGCGCGCTCGGACTCCGCCAGCGCCACCATCCGCCGGGCGAGGTCCTCGGCACGCGCCGATCCGACGACGCCGCTCGCGTCGTTGCCGGTTAGCCCGAAGCCGAACGGCTCGGCGTCGTGGAACAGCGCCTCGATGCTGAGCACGTTGTCGCTCATCTTGCCGAAGCGCAGCGAGCGGGCGCCGCAGGAATTGTTGCCGGCCATGCCGCCGATGGTGCAGCGGGTCGCGGTGGAGGGCTCGACGGGGAAGAACCAGCCGTCGGCCTTCACGCGGGCGTTCAGCCGCTCCAGCACCAGCCCCGGCTCGACGGTGACGATGCCCGCCTCGGGGTCGTAGCGGCGGATACCGTTGAAGTGGCGCGAGCAATCGACCACCAGCCCTGAGCCGATCGGCTGGCCGTTCTGCGAGGTGCCGCCGCCGCGCAGGATCACCGGCACGCCGTGCTCGGCGGCGATCGTCAGGGCCGCGGCGATGTCGGCGGCGCTGCGCGGCAGCACCACGCCCGCCGGCATGATCTGGTAGATCGAAGCGTCGGTCGCGTACCGCCCGCGGGTGAAGGCGTCGAAGCGGACCTCGCCCTGCAACGCCTCGGCAAGCCGCCGCGCCAGCCCCGCACCGTTTCGTCCCGCGACGCGCGCTCCCTGCTGCGGAGCCGTTCCAACCGCCACCTGCACGACCCTCCCGATGCGGCCCGTCCGGGCCGTCATCCTCAGATGTATCCGGGATGCGTGCCTGGGAAGGCGCGCCGCCTTCGCGATCCCGCGCGCCCGTGGCAGTATGGGGCCGAACCCGAGCCGAGAGACAAGCCCGCCCGTGACGATCGATCTCTACAGCGACACCCAGACGCGCCCGACGCCCGGCATGCGCGCGGCGATGGCCGAGGCCGAGGTCGGCGACGAGCAGTCCGATTCCGACCCGACGACGCGGGCACTGTGCGAGCGCGTCGCGGCGCTCCTCGGGCAGGAGGCCGGGGTGTTCATGCCGTCCGGCACGATGTGCAACCTCGTCTCGATCCTGGTGCAGACCAGGCCCGGCGACGAGATCGTGGTCGACGATCAGTCGCACATCTACAACACCGAGGCCGCGGGCTCGGCGGCGATCGGCGGCGTCTCGGTGAGGGCGCTCCCGACGCCGGCCGGGATCTTCTCCCCCGAGGCCTTCGCCGCCGCGATCCGCCCGCCGGCGCGCACCGCGCCGCGCAGCGCGCTCGTCTCGATCGAGCAGACCACGAGCTTCTCCGGCGGCTCGGTCTGGGATCTCGCCGACATGCGCGCGATCCGCGACATCGCCCACGCGCACGGGATGAAGGCGCATGTCGACGGCGCGCGCCTGCTCAACGCGGTCGCCGCCACCGGCATCTCGGCCAAGGCTTACGCGGAGGGCTTCGACAGCGTCTGGCTCGACCTCAGCAAGGGTCTCGGCTGCCCCGTCGGCGCGGTGCTGTGCGGCAGCGGCGATTTCGTCGTGGAGGCGTGGCGCTGGAAGTACCGCCTCGGCGGCGCCATGCGTCAATCGGGCGTGATCGCGGCGGCCGGCCTCTACGCGCTGGACCACCATGTCGGGCAGCTCGGCACCGACAACGCGCATATCCGCCTGATCCACGCGGCGATCGCCGACGCGCCGGGCCTGCGCTTCGACCCGACGGCGGGGCAATCGAACATCCTGTGCTTCTCCGTGGACGGGCTCGGCGTGCGGGCCGCCGACTTCGCCGCCGCCTGCCTCGCGCAAGGGGTGCGGGTGCGCGCCATCGGCACCCACCAGATCCGCGCGACGACGCATCTCGACGTGGATCGCGCCGGCGCGGTGCGGGCGGGCGCGGTGATCCGGGCGGCGGCCCACGCCTTCGCGGCTCGCGCGGCCGGTTGAGTCCGCCGCGCGCAGGACCGGGACAGATCTGCCCGAGAGATTGGCCCGAGAGATTTGGCCCGAGACAGGGCGGGCGATGCCCGCGGGAGAGCCGATGCCGCCCTATTCCGTCCTCGAACGCCGCTTCGCCCGCCTCGACGCGGTAAGTGACGCCGCCGGCATCCTCGGCTGGGACTGCCAGACCCTGATGCCGGACGGCGCGGCCGACGGCCGCGCGGACCAGCTCGCGGTGCTGCGCGGCCTCGCGCACGAACTCCTGACCTCGGCCGAGACCGCGGATGCGCTCGCCGCGGCGGAGCAGTCGGCCGGCGACCTCGATCACTGGCAGCGGGCGAACCTCGCGGAGATGCGCCGCCTCCACGCCCACGCGGCGGCGGTGCCGGGCGACCTCGTCGAGGCGAGTTCGCGCGCGGCCTCGAAGGCGGAGATGGTCTGGCGCGAGGCCCGCGCCGAGGCGGATTTCGGCAAGCTCCTGCCGCATCTGTCCGAGGTGCTGCGGCTCCAGCGCGAGATCGGGGCGGTCAAGGGCGCGGCTCTGGGGCTCGGCCCCTACGACGCCCTGCTCGACGCCTACGATCCCGGCATGCGCCGGGCGACCATCGACCCGCTGTTCGCGCAACTCCGCGCCCGCCTGCCGGGCCTCGTCGCGCGGGCCCGCGCGCGCCAAGCGCGGGAGCCCGCACCGCTGCCCCTCCACGGGCCGTTCCCGGTGGAGGGCCAGCGCCGCGTCGGCCTGGCGTTGATGCGGGCGCTCGGCTTCGATTTCACGCGCGGGCGGCTCGACGTCAGCCTGCACCCGTTCTGCGGCGGCGCAACCGACGACGTGCGGATCACCACCCGCTACGACGAGGCCGATTTCGGCCGCGCGCTGATGGGCGTGCTGCACGAGACCGGCCATGCCCTCTACGAGCAGGGCCGCCCGGCGGCGTGGCGCCACCAGCCGGTCGGCAAGGCCCGCGGCATGAGCCTGCACGAGAGCCAGTCGCTCATCGTCGAGATGCAGGCCTGCCGAACGCGGGCGTTCTTCGAGTTCCTGGCGCCGCTCGTCCGAGAAGCGTTCGGGCGCGAAGGCGCGGCCTGGACGGCGGAGAACCTGCACCGCGCGCATACGCGGGTCGAGCCCGGCTTCATCCGGGTCGATGCCGACGAGGCGACCTACCCGGCCCACATCCTGCTCCGCTACGATCTCGAATCGGCGATGATCGCCAGCGACCTCGCGGTGGCCGACCTGCCGGGGGCCTTCGACGACGGGATGCGCGACCTCCTCGGCCTCACGGTGCCCGACGACCGCCTCGGCTGCCTGCAGGACATCCACTGGCCGGGCGGCGCCTGGGGCTACTTCCCGACCTACACCCTGGGCGCGATGGCCGCGGCGCAGATGTTCCGGAGCGCGCAGGCGGCCGAGCCCGGCATCCTGGCCGGCGTCGCCGCGGGCGATTTCTCGCGCTTACGCGGCTGGCTGCGCGCGCACGTCCACGCCAAGGGCAGCCTCGTCGGCACCGACGCCCTCATGGCGCAGGCCACCGGCGCTCCGCTCGGCACGGAGGCGTTCTTGGCGCATCTGGAGGCGCGGTACGCCGGGGCCTGATCCCGCGTCTTACAGGGTCAGCACGTCCGCCGCCGCGCCGAGCCGCGCCTGCGCGAGGTCGGCGACGTGGCGGTGGTGGGTGAACAGGATCGGCTGGACGGTGCCGCCGATCGCGGCGAGGGCTTCGAGGCCGTGGCCGGTGCGCACGTCGTCGAAGGTCGAGAACAGGTCGTCGCCGATGAACGGGGCCGGCTCGGCCTTGTCCGCGTAATCCTCCAGGTAGGCGAGCCGGAGCGCGAGGTAGAGCTGGTCGCGGGTGCCCTCACTGAGGCCCTCCATCGGGACGACCTGCCCGGACGCGCGGCGCGCCACGATCCGCGCCCTGTCCGCCTCGTCGTAATCCTGGGCCAACCCGGAGAAGGCGCCGCCGGTCAGCGCCGCCATGACCGCCCCGGCCCGGGTGAGCAGCGGGTCCTGCTGGCCGGCGCGCTGGCGGCCGATCGCGGTGCCGAGCAGCAGGCTCGCGAGCTTGAGCACCGCCCATTGCCGGGCGCTGCCCCGGAGTTCCGCCGCGGCCGCCTGACGCTGGGCGAGGGCGAGTTCGGCGCCGGTCCCGCCCTCCAGCGCCTCGCGGCGGCGCTCGCAGCGGTCGCGGTCGGCGAAGGCGGTCTTGCCGCGCTGGTCGAGGCCGTCATCCTCCATCGCGAGGCTGCGGAGCGACGCCTCGATCGCGTCCGGGTCGATCGCGGCAAGCTCTGCGCGCATCGTGTCCTCCGGGATGCCGTCGGCGGCCCGGGCCAGTTCCCCGCGGCGGGCGACGCGTTCGGCCCGGAGCGCCCGGCGGGCGACGAGGCGTTCGTGCAGGCCGGCCGGCTCGGTCGCAGGCACCCCGGAAAGATGATCGGCGAGCCCCTGGCGCGCGGCTTCCGCGGCGCGGAGGGCGGCTTGGTGGGCGGCGGCCGCGGCGTCCCGGCGCCGGCCGAGTTCGGACCGGCGCGACTCGCCCTTCAGGGCATCCTGAAGCCTGCCGTGCAGCGCCTTCATCGCGCTCGACGGGGGGAAGCCGGTCAGGTCGGGGGCGAGGTCGGCGGTCAGGCCCGCGACGGTGGCGCGATAGGCATCCAGGTCGCGGCGCAGCCCGTCGATGCGGCGCTGCTGCCGTTCTAGATCGGTCAGCACCGCCGGAACCGCCCGCCACGCGGTAAGCGCGCTGTCGGCCTCCTCCGGGTCGGCCCCGGCGCCGAGGCCGATCGCGGGAACCGCCGCGGCCCAGGCCTCGCGCCACGCCGCGTCCCGCGCGCACAGGGCCGCATGGTCCGCCTGCGTGCGGGCGATGTGCTCGGCGAGCGCCCCGGCGCGGGCCTGGACCTCGCGGCTTGCATCCCAGGCAGCGGCAAGCGCGGCGACGCGCTCCTCGACCCGCGTCAGGGCGAGACCGACGTCGAGGCCGGCGAGGTCGGACAGCCCGGCGCGCTGGCCGAGCGCGGCCAGCGGCGCCCGGAAGCCTTCGACGCGATCCGCGATCCGCGCCCGCTCGATCGCCTGAGCCTCGATCGCCTGCTGCGATTCCAGCAGGGTTTCGACCTCGGTGAGCCAAGCGCCCATCTCGACGGGCGGGGCGGGGACGATCCCCGCGGGCGCCCAGCAGGCGCGCCACGCCGCCTGCGCGGCTTCGAGCGCCGCCTCGGCTTCGGCGCGCTTCGCGTCGGCCATCGCCGCATCCGCCCGTTCGTCCTCCAGCCGCGCGCGGTCGGCGGCCTGCTCGGCGGCGCGGGCCGCGTCCGCGACGAGGTCGTCGGCGGCCCGGTCGGCCTTCGCGACGGCGGCGGCATAGCGCGACGCGGCGTCGGCCGCGCCGGGCACGGACGCGTCCGGTCCGAGGCCCAGCAATGGTCCGAGCAGCGCGTCGCGGCCGGCCCTGAGCGCGACCAGATCCGCGCGGCTCGGGATCGGCCGCCCGGCCTCGCGCTTGCGCAGCCGGGCCTCGGTCTCCGTCACGAGGTGGGCGGCGGCGTCCCGGCGGTCGCTCGCGCGGTCCAGGGTGCGCCCCAAGCCATCGAGATCGCGCCGGAACCGGCCGATCGCCGCGGGCGAGGGAAGCCCGGCCTGCATCAGGGCGGCGAGGTCGGAGACCGGCGGCGACAGGCGGGCGGCCTGCATCCACAGCAGACCGGCCTCGCGCTTGACCGTGCGGTCGAGCTCGTCCCGGCGCGCCACCTCGGCGTGGACGCCGTGAAACGCCCGGAGGTCGGCGCGCAGCGGTGCGGGATCGCGCGGCGGCGCGTCGGACGGGCCGCTCCTCAGAAGGCGCGCGTGCTCGGCGCGGCGGGCCTCCAGGTCCTGCGTCAACCGGGCGATCCCGCCGGCGACCTCGCGGCCGGTGCGGATCAGGCCCTCGATCCGCATCCGGGCCGCGTCGCTCGGCTGGCCGGCCTTCAGCGCCCGCGCGTCGGCGACGCCGATCCGCACGGCGAGGCGGTCGAGGTCCTGCGCGAAGCCGTCGGCCTCGGCCTGAATGCGCGGCAGGTCGAGGCCGTCCTTGTCGAAGCGGGCGACGCCGCGATAGGCCGATTCGATCGCCTCGGCCCGTGCGATCGGCCGAAGGTTGACGGTGAGCGTGGACAGGTCGGCGCCCGCCTCCGCGAGCGATGCCGCGGCCCGGGCCTCCTCGATCGCGGCGGCGTCGGCCGCGCGGAGCCCCTCGCCGAGGCGATCGATCCACCCGTCCGATGCCTCGGGCAGGTCCGCATGGGGGATCGTGGGCTCGGTGACCGCATCGATCGCCGCGATCAGCGGGCGGACGCGCTTCAGCCGGGCCAGCCTTGCCTGCTCCGCGGCGATGCGCTTGCGTTCCGCCGCGATCGCCTCCAGCGACCGGCCGGCGGCGGCGATCTCCTCGTTCAGGTCGCGCCAGTCGCCGGCGCGCAGCCCCGTGTCGCGGATCGCCTTGCGCGCTTCCTCGTAGCGGTCGAGCGCCTGATAGAAGCTGCGCGCCTGCGCCCGCCGCGGCGCGAAGATCCGGTCCGCCTCCTCGTCGAGGTCCCTCTGGAGCGTGCTGTAGCCGCGCAGGCCCGAGGCCGCCGCGAACAGGCTGGCGCCGAGTTCGCCCTCGGCGTCGAGCATCTCCCGCGCCCCGTGGCGCAGGGAGGCCGCGTCGAGGCCGAAGGCGCGGCAGAACACCGCCCGCGTCAGGCCGCCGAGGAAGGGGGCGAGCGCGGTCTCGGGCAGGGCCGCGTCGGCGGCGTCCACCAGGGTGTTGCGGTTGCCCTTGCGCCGGCGGAACGCCAGACGCCGGCCGTCGGCCGCGCCGATCTCGGCGCCGATCCGCATCTGCGGCATCTCGTGCAGGAAGGCGTGGGCGGTGCGCGCCTCGATGCCGAACAGCAGGTCGGTGACGGCGGCGAGTGCCGAACTCTTGCCGGCCTCGTTCGGCCCGAGCACCACGTGCAGCCGCGCGTCCGCACGGAATTCCACCCGGCGCCCGGTGAAGGGGCCGTAGCGTTCGAGGTCGAGGCTCAGCAGGCGCATGGTTCTCCCCGTCGGTCGCGATCCGGCGCGGGACGCCGCGACGGGGCCGTGTCCGCCCCGCTCAGCACGAACGGCCCGACAGCCGGCCCAGGATCACCGCCTCCGCCTCGGCGCAGAGGGCATCGAGGTCGGCGGCGAGCTCGGATTCCTCGCCGCCCGGCAGCTTGGCCGTGATCTCCGCGAGCGCCGCCACGGCCCGCGCCCGGAACTCCGGGTCGCGGTCGATCTCGGCGAGCAGCGTCGCCGGGTCGATGGCGGCGGAGAATCCGGGCGGTCCGTCGACGGCCCCGCGCGGGCGACGGGTCGCGATCGTCAGCGTCTCGAGCCAGATGTCGTCGTGGATGCGGTGGGCCGCGGCCTGGATCTCGGCGGTGAGCCCCTCCCGGTCCGCCGCGAGCCGGTCGTGGGCGGCCGTCGCGCCGGTCAGGTGCACGCGGACCGCGAGCAGACGGCCGTAAGCGATGTCCGCCAGGGGCCGCAGGGCCGCCTCGACGGCGGAGACGGCCTCGCGCTCGGTTCCGCAGCCGTCGAGGGCGACGCCGAGGTGGTGGAAGCGGGCGTGGTCGACGATGAGGCGGCGCACCCCCGTCACCCGGCCGTCGGCGACGTCGACGGCGACAGCCCCCTTCGGTCCGCATTCGCGGATGCTGCGCCCCTGGAGGTTGCCGGGGAACAAAATCCACGGGTCCTGCGACAATTCGAGGTATTCGTGGACGTGGCCGAGGGCCCAGTAATCGTAGCCGCGCGCCCGCAGGTCCGCGACAGAGCACGGCGCGTAGGTCGCGTGCGCGGCATGCCCGGTGCACGAGGTGTGCAGCACGCCGACGTTGAACCAGCCCGGCACGGCGGGCGGGTAGGTCAGCGACAGGTTCTCCTCCACCGCCCGGTTCGGGAAGCTGCGGCCGTGCAGCGCCACCTTGAGGCCGTCGAGGCGGTGGGTGTCGGCGCGCGCGGCCGGGAAGGTGCGCACGCCCTCGGGCAGGGTGATCGTCCGGGTGACCACGCTCTCGGCATCGTGGTTGCCGCGCACCAGCACCACCGGGATGCCGGCCCGGTCGAGCCGGGCGACCTGCCGGGCGAAGAACAGCCCGATCGCGTGGTCGGCCCAGTCGCCGTCGTAGACGTCGCCCGCCACGATCAGGAACGCCACCTGCCGCTCGATCGCCAGGGTCACGAGGTCCTCGAAGGCCCGGCGGCCGGCGGAGGCGAAGCGCCGCGCGATCTCGGCGTCCCGCGCGGCGAGCCCGGCGAGCGGGCTTCCGAGATGCAGGTCGGCGGCGTGGATGAACGTGAAGCGCGTCATGAATCCTGGTAGCCTCGCACGAGCCGCCCCCGCGCGGCCGGTTTCCGCCTCGGACGGACGTCGTGCGATGGGCGTTTCGTGGGACGCTCCGAGATCGGGGTCTCGACGCCGGGCTTTCGTCCGCGCGCGGGTTCGGATGGGCAACCGTTCTGGCGGTTCGGCGGCCGGCGCTCAAGGGGCGAGGACGGTTGCGTCAACAGGGCAACGGGATCGCACACCGCGCGTTGAGGCGCGGCGGTGCATGCGATGCATCGCCTCTCGTCCCCGCCCGAGGCCGTCAGGAATGCGAACGGCCCGAATGCCGCGATCCCCCGCCCCACAGGCTCCCCTCGGCCTCGACACCGTCGCGCAGGCACCGATCCACCAAGCCGACGCGGCTTCGGCCTCGCGCAAGATCGTGAGCTGGAACCTGCTCCGCCGCACCGGCGCGGCGGTGGGCAACGTCGTCGCGCTGATCGAGCAGGAGCGGCCGGACCTGCTGCTGATGCAGGAGGCGACCCGCGACATCGCCGGCATCACCGAGCGGCTCGGCGGCGCCTACGCCTGGGCCCCGCTGCCGGGCCGCATCCACGGGCTCGCGATGTGGAGCCCGACCCCGTGGCAGACCGCCCCCGGCATCGTGCGGCTGCCGTCCGGCGCCCTCGTCCACCGGGTCTGCCAGGTGCTGGATCTCGGCGATTTCGGCGTGGCCAACGTCCACCTCTCGCACGGGCAGATGCTGAACCGGCGCCAGCTCCGGCGGATCGTCGCGACGCTGCCCGAACGCTCGGCGATCCTCGGCGATTACAACATCGTCGGGCCGGCGCTGGTGCCGGGGTTTCGCGACGTCGGCCCGCGCCAGCCGACGCACGCGATGATCGACATGGTGCCGCTGCGCCTCGACCGCTGCCTCGTGCGCGGCCTCGTCTGCCGCGCGCACGCGGTGCTGCCGCGCGGCCCCTCCGACCACCGGCCGATCGTCGTCCACCTCGCCCCGGCACCCGCTGGCGACGGGCCGGGACGGGCGCGCCTCAGAGGTATGGCAGCAGCAGTCGCACGGCTGCGTCGCGCAGACGGACGGGAAGGGCCCTCGCGTTGATGGCGTCGAGCGTCAGCCGCGTCTCCATCTTGGCCCGCATGAAGGCGTCGAGCTGCGCGGCCAGCCCCGCGTCGTAGATCTCGACGTTCAGCTCGAAGTTCAGGCGGAAGCTGCGCATGTCCCAGTTCGCGCTGCCGACGAAGCACCACGCCCCGTCGACCACCAGCGCCTTGGAATGGTCGAAGGGCGGCGCGTCGAGCCAGATGCGGACGCCGTTGCGGATCAGCGGCCCGACATGGGCGCGGCTCGCCCAGTCGATGAAGCGGTGGTCGCTGACCGCCGGGACGATCACGTCGACCGTGATCCCGCGCTGCGCGGCGAGCGCCAGCGCGTTCATCACCACCTCGTCGGGCAGGAAGTAGGGGGTCGCGAAGCGGACGGAGCTGCGCGCGCAGGCCAGCGCCTGCAGGATCACGAACTCGATCTTCTCGACATCGGCGTCCGGCCCCGACACCACCACGCGGGCGACCGCCCCGCCGACGGGTTCGAGGTCCGGGAACCACGCCGGCCCGTCGAGCGCGCCGCCGTCGGCGAAGGCCCAGTCGGCGGCGAAGGCCAGCATCAGTTGCTCGACCACCGGGCCGGCGAGGTGGAAATGCGTGTCGCGGATCGGATGGTCGGGCCGCGCCTTGAGGCGGTTGAGCTGCGAGATGTTGAGGCCGCCGGTGAAGGCCTCGCGCCCGTCGAGGATCAGCAGCTTCTTGTGCGAGCGCAGGTTCAGGAACGGCATCCGCCACGGCAGGCCCGAATGCATGAACAGGGCGGCCGGCACGGCGTCGGCCCGCAGCCGCCGGTAGGCGGCGGCGCGGAAGTAGCCGCCGCCGATCCCGTCGATGATCACCCGGACCGCGACGCCCCGCGCCGTCGCGTCCTTCAGGGCGGCGCAGAAGCTCCGGCCGGTGGCGTCGTCGCGGAAGATGTAGCTCGACAGGGCGATGCTGCACCGCGCGTTCGCGATCGCCTCCAGCATCGCCGGGTAGGCCTCGTCGCCGTTGCGGAACAGGCGGACGCGGTTGCCGGCGAGCGCCGGCAGGCCGGTGATCCGGCGCACCGCCCTGTCCAGCGGCCACATCAGTTCGGGCACGACGGCGTCGTCGGTGTTGGGCGCGCCGGGCGCGGCGGAGGGCTTCGAGCGGAACTTGCGCGCGCGCCGCGAGACCCGGTTGATCCCGAACAGCAGGTAGAGCACGGCCCCGAACACCGGCGAGAGCCACGCCAGACCGATCCAGCCGACCGCGACGCTGACGCGGCGCTTGCGCAGGAGCACGTGGGCGGTGACGGTGAGCGCCAGCGCCGTGCCGACCGCGGCCGTGACGTCGGCCCGGAGATGGGCGGTGGCCCGAAGCCACCGGAGGAGCGCGTCTTCCAAGGTTCCATCCGTTCTCGGCGCCCTGGAGCGGATATCGCCGCGGCGCGGCCACGTCCACGCCACCGCAGGCGTCGCCCAGAGCCTGTTTGACGGGATTGTCCAACCCCTTCCCGCATCCTGAGGTACCGCGCAGCGGCCTCGAAGGAGGCCTCCAGGGATCGCAGCGGGTCCTGGAGGGCTCCTTCGAGGCCCCTTGCCCAGGCATGGCGCACCTCAGGATGAGGGGTGGGCAGGATGACGGGTTCTGTTCGACGGACCTCGGGACGGGCTCGGACGACCTTCGGCGCCCGCGGACGCGCCGGCGCGCCCCCGGTCTAGGCAACCTTGCGCGACGTGTCCCACGGTTCGCGGTAATGATGCGGCAACGAGAGATCGAGGCGGGCTTGCGTGGGCAACGCCGCGAAGGCCTGCTCGGGACCGTTCGCGCCCCGGCGGAACCAGGGCCTGCGGCATCCCGGCACCGCGCCGGGGCATCGCGAAAATGCCGCCGTCCTCCGGCAGGACGCCGCGATGATCGTCGCTCCGCCGCCGCAGCCCCCGGCCCTCGTCGAGCCCGCCTCGGCCAGGGCGTGCGACGCCGCGGCCCGTCTCCGCCTGCTCTCGCCCCCGAGCCCCGGCGACGAGACCGTGAGCCTCGCCTGCTCGATCCGCCTCGCCCCCGGCGACCACATCCTGCGGCGGGTGATCATTGAGGGGGCGGAAGCCTCCGGCGCCGAGATCGACTGCAACGGCGCGACGATCGGGCGGGCGGAGCCTCTGCCGACCCTGACCGAACTGGCGGTCGAGATCCGCTCGCGCCCGCCCGCCGGCGGCAGCGGTTCCTGGTCGAGCGGTTCCTGGTCCGGTGGCTTCTGGTCCCGGCCCTCCGGCGTCAGCCTGCGCAACTGCCGCATCCTCGGCCATGTCCGGGTCTGGGGCATGGGCGTCAACGGACAGGGGGCCGCCGTGAAGGCGTCCTCGCACGGCCTCGGCCACACCGCGCGGGCGCAGGCGGCCGCGCCGACGCAGGTGAGCATCCGCGATTCGACGATCACCGCGCTCGGCCACATCGCGCTCTACCTCGCCCCCGGCGTGACCGGCTTCACCCTGCAGGGCTCGACGCTGAACGGCCGCTCGGCCGCCGGCGCGATCTATCTCGACGCCGAGAGCGCCGACAACGTGATCGCCGACAACACCATCGCCGTCGACATCGGGCGGGAGGCGATCGCCGTCGACGGGTCGGCGCGCAACCGCATCACCGGCAACCGCTTCCAGCTCCACGGGCAGGGCGGCGTCCGGCTCTATCGCAATTGCGGGGAGGGCGGCACGGTGCGCCACCAGACGCCGTCCGACAACGTCGTCACCGGCAACGCCTTCTCCGGCGGCGGCGGCCTGTTCGGCCCGGAGGCGGTGGTCGTCAATTCCCGCGGCGGCTGGCGGCTCTATTGCGGGCAGGATGCCGGCTACCCGTTCGGCAGCAGCCTCGACGATTCCGACGGCGGCACCGGCAACGTCGTCCTGCCGAACACAATCGAGTAGGGTTCGCCGAAGGTGTCAGCCGCCGGCCATCACCAGCGCCCAGAATCGCTTGTAGCGGGTGCCCGGCGCGTCGACGCGGGCGATGCCGATCCGGCGGATCTGCGGGATCAGCATGTTGCGGTCGTGCTCGGGCGAGGCCTTCCAGCGGGCGAGCACCTGATCGAAGGTCTCGGAGCCGGCGCTGAGGTTCTCCGCCGACCATGCACGGGCGAGGCCGGCGGACGCCATCCGCGCGGCAAAGCCGCCGCCGACGTCGTGGCTGAGCACGCCGGCCCGCGCGTTCGTCCCGGCCTGTCGGGCGGCGGCCGTCACCAGCCCGGCATCGACCACGACCGGTCCGAGCCCGTGCTGCGCCCGGTAGCGCGAGATCGCGGCGGCGGCGGCCGTCTCGTCGAGGATCACGGGAGCGACCGGCCCGGCCGACTCGCCGAGGATCGTCGGCGTGCCGCAGGCGGACAGCGCCAGGGCAAGCACGCCGACGAGGGCGAGCGCGCGACGGTGGCGGGCGGCGGGGGTCTGCATCGGGGGGGTCGCCTGACGACGGGGTCGGCGCCCGCCTTGTGCCGGGCGATGCGGCGAAACCGGGGCGCGGACGCCCGGCAGCCGCGCGTGCGCCGTCGGATGTGCCCGCGCCGCCACGTCCGCGTCAGATCCGGGTGCCAGGGTCGCGCAAGGGCGCGCCGCAGCGCCACGCGGTGATCCGGTAGTCCGGATGCTCGCCGACCCAGCGGGCGAGCTGCGGCTGGGCGACGTGCTGGCAGGCGCGGGGGCCGGCGACGTCGAGCGGCAGGCGGCGCGCCTCGCAGGTGTCGGGGGCGTTCGCCATGCAGGCGGTGAAATACAGAAAGAACACGCCGCTCATCGCGAGTCTCCGCCGCCGCCGGCCGGCGACGCGTCGATGCTATCAGCAACGCGGCGGCGGTCGAGGCGCCGATCCGGCGCGGCGTTCACGTGAGCGTGATCGTGTCCGTCAGACCACGCCGCGCGGACATCGCCTCCCGTCGGCCGAGGACGCCTGCGCGCGGGAAAGACCCCGCACCGCGCAAGGACGCGCACGGCTCGGGCGCCGCGCTGGCCGGGGAGACGTCCTGCACGCGATCGGGCGGAGACCCCGATATCGCCTGCGCTCGATGGGCGGCCCGCTCGCCGGGGCGCGTCCGGAGCGCGGCGGCCCGATCAGCCGGTCGTCGCCGGCACGGCGCTCAGTACCACGGGCGCGAAGGCCTTCGTCAGCGCCCCGTCGAGGTGTCCCCGCACCCGTGCCATCGTCGCCAGGGCCTCCGGCGCCGCGACGGGCTGGCGATACGGCCGCCGCTCGGTCAGCGCCGAGAACACGTCGCAGATCGCGACGATGCGCACGAGGTCCGGAATGGCGCTTCCGCAAAGGCCGGCGGGATATCCCGTGCCGTCGATCCTCTCGTGATGATGGCGCACCACCGCGACGACCGCCGGCTCGAAGCCGCCCTGCGCGTCGAGGAGAGCCGCCCCGATATCCGGGTGCCGGCGCATCAGGCGCAGTTCCTCGGGGCTCAGGCGCGTGGGCTTGTTGAGGATCTCGGACGGGATGCGCGCCTTGCCGATGTCGTGCAGGAGCGCGGCCTTCGTCAGGCGATGATGGTCCGGGCGGCACAGGCCGATCCGCGCGCCGAAGGCGGCGGCGTAGCCGGCGACGCCGAGGGTGTGCTGGTAGACGCCCGAATCATGGCGCCACACCGTCGCGAGCCACGCGCCGATCCCCGCCTCCGAGACCGCGTCCAGAACGATCTCCGTCCCGCGGTCGGTGTCGGCCTGCTGGAGTCCGGCGCCGAGCGCCGCAGAATCGAACATCTCGGCGACGATGCCGGTCGCGGCCTCGCCGCGGGCCACGAGGCGCCTGTTCCGCTCCGCCGCCGCCTCGATCATCGCGAAGACGGCGGCGAGGATGGTCTCGTGCGACGCGCCCGCCGGGAGGCTGCGGGAGAACGGGGAGGGTGGTACCGGCGGGGACCCCGCGCGCCGCAGGACGAGGCGCGGGATCGGGCCGCCGCGCGCACGGTCTGCCTCCAGGAGGGCCCCGTCGACAGCCTCGGCGGACAGGTCGATGACGACGAGGTCCGGCCGCCGGCCGTCGAGGCGCCGCACGTCCGCGACGCCGCGGCAGGGCATCACCACGGCGATCCCGCGCGCGAGCGATCGCCGCAGGGCCGGGCGGTCGGAGATCAGGAGGACGAAAGGCTCCTCTCCGCCCCGGATGCCGGCATCCCGTACCACTGCCGGCACTCCATCGGTTGGCGCCATCAACGCTTCGTTGACGCTACACCGAAATTCATGCGTGAACCATTTCCGGTCGTCCGCCTCGCGGCACGATCCTGCCGGATTCCTGGCCGGGTTCCTGGCGGCCCTGCCGGCAATCCGGGCACCGGAAGGCTGCGCAGGCCGCAGGACGGACCGCCCCGGGTCATCGTCGTCAGGCGATTCGGGTGCGCCGGACGTCGGGCGCGGTCGCGTGGGTGCCGCGCGGGTCGGCACTGTCGGTGAGAACGTCGGCGAGCTTGACCACGAACAGGGCCTGGAGGCTGGCAAGACCGACGAAGATGGTGAGGCAGGCGATCAGCATGGCGAGATCCACGGTGCGTGTTGCAACGCAGAAGATGTCGTTGTGCAGTGCGATTTGGTATACCATACACCACATGCCGAACATGCGGAGCGTGCATGGACCTGCTGCGGCTCCGATCGTCCGTTCCGGTGCGATGCGTGAGGGGGTATGTGTCAGGCTCGGCCACCGGCGGGCCTCGGCGCCGATCCGTGCTTGATCGACCGCCGGGCGAGGGCGGATGCGTGCCGGCGCCGGTCACGGTCGAGGACGACCCGTCGTCAGTCGAGGTAGGCGCCGTAGGTGTCGACGTGGCATGCGAGGCCGATGCCGTGGCCGCGCACGAGGCGTTCGGCGGCCTCCACGTCGCGCGCTTCGAGGGCCTTGACGATGGCGACGTGCTCGCGGATCGAGTCTTCCGCGCGCGTGCCCTGGCGGAGCGCCGCGTTGCGGATGCCGCGCACGTGCATCAGCAGGTTGCTCGACAGATCGGAGATGACCGCGCACTGACCGAACGAGATGATGGTCTGGTGGAAGCGGATGTTGGCGTCCGAATACTCGTCGATGTGCTGGGCCGGCCGGCCCTCGTAGAATTCGGGAAACGCTTCGCGCAGCGACCGGAGTTCGGCATCGGTGGCGCGGGTGCAGGCCAGCCGGGCGGCCATGCTCTCCAGCGCCGCCCAGGCGTGGATCATCCCGACGATCTCCTTCTTGGTTTTCTTGATCACGAACACGCCGCGCCGCGCCTCGGAGCGGACGAAGCCCTCCTGTTCGAGAACCGTCAGCGCCTCGCGCACCGGGGTGCGGCTGACGCCGAGATCCTGCGACAGCTTGCGCTCGTCGAGGCGCACCTCGTCCGGGCGCCCGTAGATGTCGATGTTGGTGATGAAGCCCTTCAAGGCTTCGTAGGCCAGGGTGCGCAGGCTCGAACTGGCGACGATCGGCTTGATGCTGAGCGATTCCGGGTTCGACATGCCGTATCCAGTTCGTCCGCGCTCCCGTCTTTGGGTTCGACGCGCGACCGTTGCGTCGAACTAACCTAAACCTTGCCGCACGCCTAGAGCGCGCTCCGCCGAAGCGGACGCCGGTTCGTCGAGCGCGCATCAAGACGAGGATTTGAGGCCGTGCCAGATTGCAACGCGATCGGGCACGGCTCTCGGTGGGCACGATCCCTTCACAGGCTCGCCGCCGCGTGCCGGGCGGTCGTCACGGCATGAGGAGGTCCGGCGCGCGGAAGCACAAGGCCGACTCGGTTCACCACGTTCGGCGGGACTGGATAATCCTATCGCCAGGGTCTGTAATTTCGTTCCTGCCGTGTTGACAGGCTTGCGGATCGTACCGCAGAATAATTCTGGCATACCGTAGACCAGATACCGATATCGCGACCCGTCACCGCTCCTTGCCACGTCGACGCAGTTTTTTCCTTGACGAAGGCGGGGGATGAGGCTGCGTGGCGGGGCAGGAAACGTCATCAAGGACCTGGCGAGACCGAGGATCACGGTGACGATCCCCCTTCGGACCTCGGCAGCCTTGAATCGACGGGTGCCGTTCGCCGAGTGTCCGCGGTGTCGTGCCGTGGATCGTCCGCAGGTTCGCCGTGGCGGCGCACCGATCGGCGGTCGACGCTACCGATGCGACGACGACGGAATCAGTGCCGGAGAACCGGCCTCATAAAGATAGCTTCGGGAGGAGGACGACGATGAAAGCGGATACTCAAGAGGTTGGACGCGTAACCGACGGTTACCGATGGATGCAGTTGGCCCTCGGCGTCGTCTGCATGGTGATGATCGCGAACCTCCAGTATGGCTGGACGTTCTTCGTGCCCGACATCCAGAAGAAGTTCGGCTTCGACCGGGCCGCCATCCAGTGGGCGTTCACGCTGTTCGTGCTGTTCGAGACGTGGCTGGTGCCGATCGAGGGCTGGTTCGTGGACAAGTACGGCCCGCGCGTGGTCGTCCTGTTCGGCGGCCTGCTGTGCGGCATCGGCTGGGTGATCAACTCCTACGCCGCCTCGCTCAACATGTTCTATCTCGGCCAGGTCATCGCCGGCATCGGTGCGGGCGCGGTCTACGGCACCTGCGTCGGCAGCGCGCTGAAGTGGTTCCCGGACAAGCGCGGCCTGGCCGCCGGCATCACCGCCGCGGGCTTCG
>NZ_CAXTHR010000044.1:0-28599 GCF_964244095.1 uncultured Methylobacterium sp.
TCCGCTTCCGCAACGGCGAGTTCACGATGATCGGCATCGAGGTCGAGGGCCGGCCGCTGCTGCGCGCCTATTCGGTGGTCTCGGCCAACTACGAGGAGGAGCTGGAGTTCTTCTCGATCAAGGTCGAGAGCGGGCCGCTCACCTCGAAGCTCCAGCACCTCAAGGTCGGCGACCCGATCATCGTCGGCAAGAAGCCCACCGGCACGCTGGTGCTCGACAACCTGATGCCGGGGAAGAACCTGTACCTTCTCGGCACCGGCACCGGGCTGGCGCCGTTCCTGTCGATCATCAAGGACCCGGAGACCTACGAGCGGTTCGCACGCGTCGTGCTCGTCCACGGCTGCCGGCAGGTGCAGGAGTTGGCCTACGGCGAGACCATCACCGAGAGCCTGCCGAAGCACGAATTCCTCGGCGAGATGATCAGCGCCCAGTTGATCTACTACCCGACCGTCACCCGCGAGCCGTTCCGCAACCGCGGCCGGATCACCGACCTGATGGTCTCGGGCAAGCTGTTCGAGGATGTCGGGCTGCCGAACATGACGGTGGCGGACGACCGCTTCATGCTCTGCGGCAGCCCCGACATGATCCGCGACACCCGTGCGTTACTCACGAACAGCGGCTACGAAGAAGGCAACCACGGCGAGGCCGGGCACTACGTCATCGAGAAGGCGTTCGTCGAGAAGTAGCCTTTCGGCAGGACGAGGCTCGACCGGCCTCCTCCGCCGTTCTCGAGCGGGGCGGCGTCAGGTCTTTCCGGAGGGCGCGAGCGCGTCGCCCCGTCCCTCCGCCGGACCGGAGCGGGCACCGGCGCCGGGCTCCGGCATCCCCACCAGTCCGCGCACCTCGCGTGCCAGATCGGCGAGGCTCAGCGAGCCCTTGCTGATCACCCGGTCGGCCTGGCCGGCGAGCCGGCGGCGGTCCTCGGCGGTGATGTCCTTGGCGGTGAGCACGACCACGGGGATGTCGCGCCACTCGGCGCGCGTGCGCAGGGCGCGCAGGAAGCCGAAGCCGTCCATCTCCGGCATCATCAGGTCGAGGAGCACGAGCGCGGGTTTCTCCCGCGCGACCGCCTCCAGCGCCGTGCGCCCGTGCTCGGCCGCGCGCACGGGGAAGCCGTCGCGCTCCAGGAAGGTGGTCAGGCGCTCGCGGGCGTCGGCATCGTCCTCGACCACGAGGATCGGCCCCTCCGCGGTGCCGGGCCGGAACCGGTCGGTCACGGCCTTGAGGTGCCCCCACTCGATCGGCTTGTGCAGGTAGTCGGTGGCGCCGAGCGAGAAGGCGAGGTTCTGCTCGTCGAGGACGGTAACCATCACGATCGGCGTCGCGCCCAACTCCGGGTCGGCGCGCAGCGCCCGCAGCACCGACCAGCCGTCCATCCGCGGCATCGTCACGTCCAGCAGGATCGCGCGGGGGCGCAGGCTCCGCGCCTGCTCCAAGCCCTGGCGTCCGTCCTCGGCGGTCGAGACGGCAAACCCCTCCCGCTCGAGGAAGCGCGCGAGCAGGTCGCGGGTCGCGGCGTCGTCGTCGATGACGAGGATTCTGTTTCCGCCGCCGGCATCCTTCTGAAGCGCGGGCCCGCCGGCTTCGGCGCCGGAGAAGTCCGCCGGCAGGGTCAGGGTGAAGGTGCTGCCCGCGCCCTCCCGGCTCGCGACCTCGACCCGGCCGCCGAGCAGCTCGGCGAACGCGCGGGTGATCGACAGGCCGAGCCCGGTGCCGCCGAAGCGGCGGGTGGTCGAGGCGTCGGCCTGGGTGAACCGCTCGAACAGCTTCCCGACCTGCTCGGGGCTCATGCCGATGCCGGTATCGCTGACCGCGAAGCGCAAGGCGCCGTCGGCCTCGCGTCTCACGGTGAGGCCGACGCGTCCGTTCTCGGTGAACTTCGCCGCGTTGCTCAGGAGGTTGATCAGGCACTGGCGCAGCTTGGTCACGTCGGTATGCGCGGCGCCGACATCGGCCGCGACGGCCAGGTCGAGGGTGTTGCCCTTCTTGGCGATCAGGCCCTCCACGGTGGCGGCGACCTCGTCCACCACCTCGGCGACGGAGAAGTCCTCGGCGTAGATCTCGACGCGCTCGGCCTCGATCTTGGACAGGTCGAGGACGTCGTTGATCAGCCCGAGCAGGTGGCGGGCGTTGGACTCGATCTTCTTCATGTCGGCGATGAGCGAGGGCTCGCCGAGGTCTTCGAGTTCCTCCTGCAGCATCTCGGAATAGCCGATCACCGCCGAGAGCGGCGTGCGCAGCTCGTGGCTCATGTTGGCGAGGAACTGGCTCTTGGCGCGGTTGGCGTCCTCGGCGGCCTGGCGCGCCGCCTCGACCGCGGCTTCCGCAGCCTTCCGCTCGGTGATGTCGGTGTGGGTGCCCACCCATTCCCGCAACGTCCCGTCCTCGGCGAGGATCGGCACCGCACGGATCGCCATGGCGCGGTACGCGCCGTCGGCCCGGCGCAGGCGGTGCTCGGTCTCGTAGGTGTCCGGGGTCGAGAGCGCCGCCCGCCAGTCGCGGTCGGTCCGCACCCGGTCGTCCGGATGGACCGCGTCGAGGAAGCCGGTGCCGAGGTAGGCCGCCTCGTCCTGCCCGGTGAAGCGGGTCCAGGCCGCCTGGCGCGGATGGAGGTCGCCGTCGGCGCTCGCAGTCCAGACGATCGCGGCGCTGGCCTCGATCAGCGAGCGGAACCGCTCCTCGCTGCGACGCATGCGCTGCTCGACGATCTGGCGCAGGGTCTCGTCGAGGACGACGATGCCGACCCCCTCGATCTCCGGCCCGCCCTCGGCGCCGGTGCCGCGCAGGGGATAGAAACTCATCGAGAAGTGCCGCACGCCGCCGGGTGCCGAGGGCGTCGGCACGGCGACCGCCACGTCCGGCGTGACGAGCCCTTCGTTCAGCGCAGCGGCGAGCTTCGGCGCCAGCGCATCCTGCAGCGTCGGCAGCATCGCCCAGATCGGCGCGCCGAGGTCGGCACCGAACCCACGCTCGCTCATCACCGCGAGAGACCGGTTCATGTGGCGGATCTTCAGGTCGCGGTCGAGGAAGCCGAGGCCGACGGGCGCGTTGGCGAGGACGCCGTCGAGCAGGCCCGACATGCGCAGCGATTCCTGCCGCCGCACCAGCGCGAGCCGGGCGAGCAGCACGATCGCGACGACCGCGCACAGGCCCGCGAGCAGCGACAGCAGCAGCGAGCGCGTGCCGTCGCGGACCGCGTCCGCCGCCAGCCGCGCCGTGGTCTCGGCCTGGAGCCCGGCGGTCTCGGCGCGGATCGCGTCCATCAGGCGCTTGCCCTCGCCGGTGCGGACGAGATCGGCCGCGGCCGCGAAGCCGCGGTCGCGCCGTGCCGCCACGACGCGGGCGGCGAAGTCGCGCTTCCCGGCGATGAGGTCGGCCAGCGACGGCGCGCCCCGACGCAGGGGAACCTGCGTGACGCCGCCCAGCGCCGAGAGGCCGGTGTCGATCTCGCCGATCGCCACCTGATAGGGCTGGAGATAGTCGTCGCCCCCGACGATGACGTAGCCGCGCTCGCCGGTCTCCAGGTCCTTCATCGCCGAGAGCAGGCGCTCCAGCCCGGCGACGGTGGCGTTGCCCGCAGCGACCTGCGCACGGTTCGTCTCGCCGGCGACGTGGTTCCAGCCGCCCGCGACGAGGGCCGTCAGGAGCAGCCCGAACGCCACCGGCGAACCGAGCAGGCCGGCCAGCGGCCGCGCGCCGCGCCACCGCGGCCGGCGCAGGACGGCGCTCGATTTCGGGTCCTTCACGAAACCCTCGCGGGCCGGAGCTTCTTCCGAAGGCTCTCCGCTGCGGCGACACGTGCCCCGCTGGCGCTTCGTCGGAGGAGTGTGCTCATGGACGGCCCTGGATCAGTCCCGCGACGCGCCGGATCGGCCGCGAAGACATAGCCGGAGCGGCGCGGTTGTCGAAGCCCGCGATCGGCGCCGGCGAAGGACGAGATCGGCACGGGCCGGCCGGAGGTCGCCCCGCGCCGGCACGAAGGCATCAGGTCTCCACCAGCCCGGTCGTCGCCCCGGAAGCTTCCGAATCCGCGCGCCCGTGCGGCAGGGCGAGGTAGTCCACCGAGCGCATCTCGATCAGGCGCGACACCGTCCGCGCGAACTCGAACGCCTCGCGGCCCTCCGCGACGGTGTAGAGCGCCGGCGCCTCCGCCGCGGCCGAGGCGACGAGCTTCACGTGCCGGTCGTAGAGCGTGTCGATCAGGGTGATGAAGCGTTTGGCCTCGTTGCGGTCGTTCTCGCCCATCACCGGGATGTCCTCGACGATCATCGTGTGGAAGGCCCGCGCCAGAGCCATGTAGTCCGAGGCGCCGAGCGGCTGGGCGCAGAGGTCACGGAAGCCGAACCGCGCGACGCCCGCGGCCTCGTCGGGCACAGCGATGTCGCGGCCGTGGACCCGGATCGTCGCGGACCGCCCCTTCGCCCGGCCGGTGAGTCCCTTGAAGGCGGCATCGATCGCCGTCCGGGCGGCCAGGTCGGCCGGCACGTGGTAGACGGGCGCGCCGCCGAGCTTCTCCAGCCGGAAGTCGGTGCGCGCGTCGAGCCGCAGCACCGCGACCCGCTCCTTCAGGTCTTCGACGAAGGGCAGGAACAGCGCCCGGTTCAGGCCGCCCTCGTAGAGCCGGTCGGGCGCGACGTTCGAGGTCGCGACGATGGTCACGCCGCGCCTGAACAGCGCGCCGAACAGCCGCCCGAGGATCATCGCATCGGCGATGTCGGTCACCGTGAACTCGTCGAAGCAGAGCAGCATCGCCTCGTCGGCGAGCGCGTCGGCCACGGGGGCGATCGGATCGTCGCCCTTCACCGCGCCGCGTTTGAGCGCCTGCCGGTAGGCGTGGATGCGCTCGTGCACGTCGGCGAGGAATCCGTGGAAGTGGACGCGGCGCTTCGAGCCGGGGGCCGCCTCGTGAAACAGGTCCATCAGCATCGTCTTGCCGCGCCCGACCGAGCCCCAGATGTAGAGCCCCTTCGGCGGACCGCCCTCGTCCTTGCGCGAGAACAGCCAGCCCAGGGCGCTGCCCTTCCGCGCACGCCGCCGCCGGTCGAGGTCCTGCACCAGGCGGTCGAGGGCACGCACGAGCCGGGCCTGCGCCGGATCGCGCTCGATCGCACCGGAGGCGATCAGCGATTCGTATCGCTCGTGGACCGGGCCGGGGGAGACGGCGCCGGAGAGCGCGTCGGCCGACGGAGCACGGCTCGGCGATGTCTGGCTCACGGCATCGGGCTCACGACCTCGTCGAGGCGGCCGCGGCGCGGTGCCCTGCGACCCGTCTGCCGCGCCGGGACGGTACGATCAACCCTGCCGAGCGCGCCGTGACCGCCGCTGCGCTGATCTTCGGCGCGTTCGTGCCCGGCACCTCGCACGGCGTCGGAGCGTTGCGGCCCTTCGGGTGCCGGTCGGCGAGCCGCGTCGATCGGTCAACCCGCCGGATCGCCGACCAGCGCGAAGGTGAGGAGGTCGACCGAGGCCGCGCCCCCGCGCAGCAGCGCGCGGGCGGCCGCGTTGGCGGTGGCGCCCGTCGTCGTCACGTCGTCGATCAGAAGGACGCGCCGGCCCTGGATGCAGGCCCGGTGCGCCGGGGGCACGCGGAACGCGCCCTGGAGGTTCTCCGCGCGTCCGATGCGGGTGAGCCCCACCTGCGAGCGCGTCGCCTTCACGCGCGCGAGCGCCTGCGGCACGAACGGCAGGGCGGCGGCCCGGGCGATCGGCCGGGCGAGCACGGCCGCTTGGTTGAAACGCCGCCGCCACAGGCGCCAGCGATGCAGGGGCACTGGTACGACGCAATCCGCCTCGACCATCAGTGCACCGCCGGCGGCCGCCATCATCCGCGCCATCGCCTTGGCGAGGTCGAGGCGATCCTCGTACTTCAGGCGATGCACCAAGCCGCGTGCGGTGTCGTCGTAGAGCGCGACGGCCCGGGCCCGCGCGAAGACCGGTGGCTCGGCGATGGCGCGCGGCGAGAGCAGCGGTCCGATCCCGAGGTCGATCGCGAACGGCGTGCCGTAGCGCGGACAGCGCGGTTCCTCGATCAGCCGAAGGCCGGCCCAGCAGCCCGGGCAGAGCGCGCCGGGATCGGCGGTCGCCGCACCGCAGCCGGCGCAGGAGGGCGGGTAGACCAGGCCGACCGCGATCCGGCCGAGCGTCCTGACGATGGCGAAAGGCCGGGCGCCGGGAAGCGGGCGGTCCTCATGAGGTGATTCGGCAGCCTCGGCGGGAGGCATCGGGTCGATCGTGTCCGCGGGCGAGGCCGGCAGGGCGAGGCCAGCCGCGTCAGCGCGCGGCGGGCCGCGCCTGATCGTCGCGACGCGCCTGCGCGTTCGCGCGATGGCGGCCGACCGCGCAACCGGCCGCGGCACCGACCAGCCCGTGATGGCCGGCATAATGCCCGGCGATGCCGCCGACGATGGCGCCCTTGATGCAGCCCTTCGCCTGCGCACCGGTCGAGACGATCGCGAGGGCCAGCGCGGCCCCGAACAGCGTGCGTGTCATGGCGGGTCACTCCGCAACGCGGTCGCGGCGACCGCGAGCACAGCAGGAACGGCGCAGTCCCACGGCCGTTCCCCACTCGCGCAACCGTGATCGGAGCGCCGCGGATGATGTTCGGTGATCGCGGTCGCGGCGTCGTCCCACGCTGGCATCCGGGTGCCTCGCGCGCCATGTGACACCCGGCATGACCGATCCATCGCCCCTGTTCGACACCGCGCTCGTGCGCCGCCGCCTCGCCCGGGCGCGCGCCGGCGGGTATGCCGACTTCCTGCTCGCCCGGCTGGTGGAGGACCTCGACGACCGCCTCGGCGCCGTGCTGCGCGACTTTGCTGCGATCCTCGATCTCGCGACGCCGACGGACGCCGCCGCCGCCGCCCTGTCGGCGCGTTACGGCGCCGGCACGGTGCTCCGCCTCGCCGCGCTGCCGGAGATGCCGGCGGGTCGCGTGCTGCGGGCCGTGGCCGACCCCGAGTTCCTGCCGGCGGCGCCGGCCGGCTTCGACCTCGCGGTGTCGCTGCTGGCGCTCCAGGGCGTCAACGATCTCCCCGGCGCGCTGGTCCAGCTCCGCCGCGCGCTGCGACCGGACGGGCTGTTCCTCGGATGCCTGCTCGGCGGCGCGACGCTCACCGAATTGCGCCAAAGCTTCGCCCAGGCCGAGAGCGAGGTCGAGGGCGGCGTCAGCCCCCGCGTCGCGCCGTTCGCCGCGGTGCGCGAGGCCGGCGCGCTGCTGCAGCGGGCGGGCTTCGCCCTGCCGGTCGCCGACACCGAGACGCTGACGGTGCGCTATGCCGACGCCTTCGCCCTGATGCGCGACCTGCGCGCCATGGGGCTGACCAACGCACTCACCGAGCGTCGCCGCACCCCGCTGCGCCGCGCCACCCTCCTGCGGATGGCCGAGATCTACGCCGCGCGGTTCGCCGACCCCGACGGGCGGCTCCGCGCCACCTTCGAGGTCCTGTGGCTTTCCGGCTGGGCGCCGCACGCGAGCCAGCAGACGCCGCTGAAGCCCGGCAGCGCGAAGGCGCGGCTGGCCGACGCGCTCGGCACCATCGAGCTGAAACCCGACGACAGGAGCACACGATGAAGCAGCCCGGCCCCGACCATCCGATCACCATCTCTGCCCATCCGGGCCGCGTCCGGGTGATGCTGAACGGCGTCGCAGTAGCCGAGAGCCGCAACGCGCTGTCGCTGACGGAGGCGCATTACCCGCCGGTCCTCTACATTCCGCGCGCCGACGCCGACCTCGCGCATTTCAAGCCGTCGGCGCGCAGCAGCCATTGCCCGTACAAGGGCGACGCGAGCTACTTCGACCTCGTGGTGGCTGGCGTGCACCGGCCGAATGCGGTGTGGAGCTACGAGGCCCCGTTCCCGGCGGTCGCCGGGATCGCCGGACACCTCGCGTTCTATCCCGACCGCGTCGACGCGATCGAGACGGCTTGAGGGCGCGGTTTCGCAAAACCTGGCGGCTATCCCTTGAGCAGGCTCCAGAAGCCGTACTTGCGTCCGTGCGTCTTGCGCAGGCCCGACCGGTAGGTTTCCGGATCAGGCTCGACGCGCGCCGGCTCCAGGCGCGGCGCGAGCTGGTCGAGTTCGGTCAGGTAGCGCGCCGCATGCGGATAGGCGTTGCTGCGGCCCTGCCCGAGGATGTCGTCGATCAGCCGGCGGTAGAGCAGCGTCGCGGCCGGCGGGTGCGCGGCCGCCAGCGCGTCGGCCGCCGTACCGAGCAACCGGTACTGCTCGCTCCTCCAGGCCGATCGGTGGTCGAGCACCAGGCGCGCGGCGCGGTCGAGGCTCGGCCACGCCACGAGGAAGGCGAGCGCGCGGTGCGGGTCCGCGTGCCGGCTCACGTGGTCGAGGGCGCGCTCCAGCGTCTCCTCGTCCTCGAAATCCGGGAGCTTGGCGATGTGGGCACGCAGCATCTCCGCGTCGAGCATCGTCTCGAAACCCTTCCAGCGCAGGGCCTGTGCCTCGTCGCCGCGGCCGAGCGCGTCGAGGATGCGGCATTCCAGGCCGAGGCGCTCCCGCGCGGGCGCGTTCGGATCGATGTCGCCCTCGGCGAGCATCTCGCGGGTGATCACGCGGATGCGCGACGGTTGTGGCCGGCCGATCCAGTCCAGGGCCTCGGCGGCGCGGCCTGCATCGAGCAGGCGCCGGGCGATCTCCGATGGGTCCGGCCGTTCCGGCATGATCGCCTGTTCGAGCGCGATGTAGCCGTCGACGTCCCCGACCCGGTCGGCGATGTCCTGCCGTAGCCGGAGCAGGTGAGACCGCTCGAGATCGGCCCGGAACGCCGCCGCCTCGCTCTTCTCTCCGGTGCTCCTCGCCGGTGCCGCCGCCACCCCGGCGAGGCCCGCATCGAGCGCGGCGAGGGCGGCGGGCGCGAGGCGCGGGACGAGGTCGCGGATCAGCATGCCGAACGGTCCGTAGGGGTCGGCGGCAAAGCGCGGCAGCAGCGTCAGCGCGAACCGTCCGGCTTCTTCGGCCCCGCAGGCGGCGGCGATGTCGACGGCGGCGTCGGAGGCCCGCTCGTAGATCGCCTGCGTCGCGCCCGCGTTGTCGTCGACGCGGTTGAGGACGCCGTCGGCACCGCCGAGGAAGCGCGTCAGCCGCTCCAGGGCGGCTGCCGGATCGAGGGGGCGCAACTCGGTGAGGATCACCCGGACGGTGGCGTCGAGGTCGGCAATGAAGGCCCTGCGCTTCTGCCAATCGATGTAGCCGCGAGCACCCTCCAGGGCCGTCAGCCGCCGGTCGATGAGCGCGGCCACCGCATCCGGCCCCTGCAATGCCGCCAACGCCGCGCTGACGAGTTTCTTGAAGCCTGCGTTGCGTGCGGTCTCGTCAAGGATCAGGCCAATCAGCCGGTCCGACCCCAGCGCGGCGAGCGTCTCGGGCGACGGCGTCGTCCGGCGGGCGCCCTTCGGCGGCTTCGCGGGCAGCGGCGCGGCCTCGACGACGGGCGCCGGTTCCGAAGCGGTCCTGGGGCTTCGCGGCGTCGAGGCCGCCTTCCGTGCCATCGCGGGTGCGGGCCTTGCCGCCATGGCCGTCCCGAGCTCAGCCCTCGACCTTGGCGGTCGGACGGTCGTTGCCCTGCGCGGTCCCGTCGTGCCGGCCGCCGGCCCCGTCCTGAGGGCGGATTCCCTCCGTCGAGCCCGGCACCTGCTGCTCGGCCGCCGCGGCCTGGGCGGCCTGGAGGGCGTCGGTGCGGCTCGGGAACGTTTCCGAGAACACGTCGCCGACCTTGTAGGCGTAGCCGCCGTCGTGCGCGACGATCTGATAGGTGACTTCGGACATCGGAAAACTCCCGGACGCAGAACGGAGATGGTCCAGCGCGAACACCCCGGCAACGCGCCGGTTCCGCGCGGGGGCGACTCAGTGCTTCGTCCGAGGCGCCCAGGGGAGGCGCCCGACGGCCGCCTCGCAGCCGGCGATCAGCGAGGCGCGCGCATCGTCGGCCGCGTAGCCGACGCCGTCGGCGAAGGCGACGACGTGGGTCGCGCCGTCGCTCTCGCGGCGGATGCGCGCCACCCAGCCGTCCGACGTCCGTTCGAACGCGACCGCGTAGGCGGTGCCGTCCTGCTCGATCCGATGCGGTTCCATGGCCGTTCCCCGTCCCCATGGCGCCAGGGTAGCCCTATCTGCCGATCGCGCCGACGACGCAAAGGACCGCCATGCCCTTCAGCACCGCCCTCGCCGCCGCCCTGATCGCGGCGCTGCCGCTGCCCGCCGCCGCGCAGGACGCAGGATACGCCGGAGGCGCCGCCCCCGGCGTGCCCGCGAATCCCTTCGCCTCGAACTATCCCTCGGCACCGCCGCCGCGCGGCGTCGTGGAGCGGCGTGAGCGCCGCGCCGTCCGCCGTCCGGCGCGCGCGCCGGAATTGCTGCCGCCGGGCCGCATCCCGCGATGAGGGAAGGAGCGTCGCGGCTCGCGGGCGGCGGGCGGGTCCACCCGATCCTGCCGAGCGAGATCGTCGTCAGGCGTCGCCGACGACGCCGGCCTCGTCCTGCGCCTGGAGCACGTCGGGGCGCGGCATCGCGATGATGTTGTAGCCCGAATCGACGAAATGCACCTCGCCGGTGACGCCGCCCGAGAGCTCGGAGAGCAGGTAGAGCGCCGAGCCGCCGACGTCGTCCAGCGTCACCGTGCGCCGCAGCGGGGCGTGCGCCTTCTGGTGGTTGAACATCAGGCGGGCGTCGGCGATGCCGGCACCGGCCAGCGTCCGCATCGGGCCGGCGGAGAGGGCGTTCACCCGGATGCCGTCCGGGCCGAGATCGGTGGCGAGGTAGCGCACCGAGGCTTCCAGGGCCGCCTTGGCGACGCCCATGACGTTGTAGTTCGGCATCACGCGGGTCGAGCCGCCATAGGTCAGCGTCAGGAGCGCGCCGCCCGCGTGCATGCGCTTGGCCGCGCGCTGCGCGATCTCGGTGAAGGAGAAGCACGAGATCGTCATCGTGCGCGCGAAGTTCTCGCGGGTGGTGACGTCGAGGTAGCGCCCCTTGAGCTGAGCCTTGTCGGAGAAGCCGATGGCGTGGACCACGAAATCGAGGGTTCCCGCGAAGCGTTCGTCGAGCGCGGCGAAGGCCGCGTCGACGGAGGCGAGGTCCTCCACGTCGCAGGGCAGCACGATGTCCGAATCGAGCCGCGCGGCCAGCGGCGCGACCCGCCTGCCCAGCGCCTCGCCCTGATAGGTGAAGGCCAGCTGCGCGCCGTGCCGGTGCAGGGTCCTGGCGATACCCCAGCCGATCGAGTGGTCGTTGGCCACGCCCATGATCAGGCCGCGCTTGCCCGCCATCAAACCCGTCATCCGATCCGCCACTCCCCTGCCGCTCGGCCCCGATGCGAGGTCCGATCCAGGGCGGGAGGCTTAGGCGCGGGTCGTGTCGCTGTCCAATCGGCAGCCGTGAAGACAGGCAGGCTTCCCTTGCAACCAGGATTCGGCCCTGTCGCCGGCAGCGGGTCCGTCAGAAATAGCCGCCGGTCTGCGCCTTCGCATCGTCGATGAGGATCTGCTTGGCATAGATGCCGGCCGATCCGACGATCACGACGGCGAGCGTCAATCCGATCAGGAACAGGGTCATCCGCGTGGGTCTTCCGTCGACGGGTCTCCACGAGAACCGAGATCTGCAGCTTGGGTTCCAAACCGTTAACGTCGGCTTCCCGCGGAGGGCGTTTTCGCGATGGCCGGCCCCCGAACGCCGCGGATGCCCGCTCAGGCGTCGAGGTTCTTGAGGACGAGCGTGGCGTTGGTGCCGCCGAACCCGAAGGAATTCGAGAGCACATGGCCGAGCCTCGCGCCATCCCGGCGCGCGCGCAGGATCGGCATGTCGGAGAAGGCCGGATCGAGTTCGTCGATATGCGCGCTGGCGCAGATGAAGCCGTCGTTCATCATCAGCAGCGAATAGATCGCCTCCTGCACCCCGGTCGCCCCGAGGGAATGCCCGGTGAGCGACTTCGTCGCCGCGATCGCCGGGCACGCATCGCCGCGGCCGAATACGTCGCGGATCGCCGCGATCTCCTTTTCGTCGCCCACCGGCGTCGAGGTCGCGTGCGGGTTGATGTAGTCGATCCGCGCACCTTTGAGCCCTTCGATCGCCTGGCGCATGCAGCGCATCGCACCTTCGCCTGAGGGGGCGACCATGTCGTGCCCGTCCGAGGTGGCGCCGTAGCCCGCGATCTCACCGTAGATCCGTGCCCCGCGCGCCTTGGCGTGCTCCAGCTCTTCGAGCACCAGCACGCCGGCGCCACCCGCGATGACGAAGCCGTCGCGGTTCGCGTCGTAGGCCCGGGAGGCGCGGGCGGGCGTGTCGTTGTACTTCGACGACATGGCGCCCATCGCGTCGAACAGCACCGACAGCGTCCAGTCGAGGTCCTCGCAGCCGCCGGCGAAGATGACGTCCTGGCGCCCGCCCTGGATGATCTCTGCGGCGTTGCCGATGCAGTGGTTCGAGGTCGCGCAGGCCGAGGCGATCGAGTAGTTCACGCCCTTGATCTTGAACCAGGTCGCGAGCGTCGCCGAGGCGGTCGAGGACATCGCCTTCGGCACCGCGAACGGGCCGACGCGCTTGGGGCCCTTCTCGCGGGCGATCGCCGCGGATTCGACGATGACCCGTGTCGAGGGACCGCCGGAGCCCATGATGATGCCGGTGCGCGGGTGCGAGATCTCGCCGGCCTCGAGCCCGGCATCGCGGATCGCCTGATCCATCGCCACGTGGTTCCAGGCGGTGCCGCCGCCGTGGAAGCGCATCGCGCGCCGGTCGACGATGCCCTCGGGGTCGAGGTCCGGCCGGCCCGAGACCTGGCTGCGGAAGCCGTGCTCGGCGTAAGATCCGTCGTGCGCGATCCCGGAGCGGCCCTCGCGCAGCGACGCGAGCACCTCCTGCGTGTTGTTTCCGATGGACGAGACGATGCCCATCCCGGTGACGACGACACGGCGCATGAACGGACTTGTCTCCACGGCGACGCAACCCCGGGCTCGAGCGTCGCACTCCCCGTCAGCTAGGATGCCGCAGGCCCGATCTCAACCGGCGACGCGGCATCCCGTTGCCCGGGCGCCCCGAATCCGCCCGGCGTCTCAGCTCTGAAACAGCGCGACGCGCAGGTCCTTGGCCTCGTAGATGCGCTTTCCGTCCGCCTCCAGCCATCCGTCGGCGATGCCGAGGACGAGCTTGCCGGTGCGCACACGCCGGAGGTCGATCCCGTAGACCACCTGCCTGACGCTCGGCAGAACCTGATCGGTGAACTTGACCTCGCCGACGCCGAGCGCGCGGCCGCGGCCCTGCGCGCCGAGCCAGCCAAGGTGGAACCCGACAAGCTGCCACAATGCGTCGAGCCCGAGGCAGCCCGGCATCACCGGGTCGCCCTTGAAGTGGCACGGGAAGAACCAGAGGTCGGGTCGGATATCGAATTCGGCGCGCACGTGGCCCTTGCCGTAGGCGCCGCCCTCGGCCTCGATCGCGGTGATGCGGTCGAACATCAGCATCGGCGGCAACGGCAACTGGGCGTTGCCGGCGCCGAAGAGCTCGCCGCGCCCGCAGGCGAGCAGGTCCTCGTAGGCGTAGTGCGAGGCGCGGGGCGCAGTCTGTTCGGTGTCGGGCGGCATGAAGGCGGATCGGTCCTCGTATCTGTCGTCGGCCGCGAAGCCCGCGCTCGATCCGGCAGCGGCGCGGGCCCTTGCCTCCGGATCTCGCGCGGCGCGAAAGGCGGCAGGCGCAGCATCGTTAGCATAGGGGCCGAGCCGGCTCCAAGCTTGGGCGCGGGACGGCCGTGGGACGCGGGTTGCGGCGGGGTGACCATTCCCATATACCCGAGTACGAATTTCCAGCCCTCCCGCGAGTGTTCCGTCCCGCCGATGTCCGAACTGGTGTCCCTTCAGGCCGCGCTCAACGCCCGCATTCCGGCCCTTTCGGGGGACGCGTCGGGCGGCGCCCGCCGCGGCTGCCCGCTCTCGGACCTGCGCGACCGGCTGCGGCGCGCCGGCCTGCGCCCGACGCGGCAGCGCCTCTCCCTCGGCTGGCTGTTGTTCGGTCGCGGCGACCGCCACCTGACCGCCGAGATGCTCTACGACGAGGCGATGCGCGCCAAGGTGCCGGTCTCGCTCGCGACCGTCTACAACACGCTGCATCAGTTCACCGAGGCCGGCCTCCTGCGCCAGCTCGCGCTGGACGGCTCGAAAGCCTATTTCGACACCAACCCGTCGGAGCACCATCACTTCTTCCTCGAGGACGAGGGACAGGTGCTGGACATGCCCGATTGTGGCATCACCGTCGAATCGCTCCCCGAGGCGCCCGAAGGCATGGAGATCGCCGGCGTCGAGGTGATCGTGCGGCTGCGCCGCCGCCCGGGCGTCCGCCGCCAGGGTTGATTGGCCAGGGTTGATTGGCTAGGTCTGAGCGGCCTGCTCAAGAGACGGGGATGGTGACACAAGGCCCGGCGATGACCGGGCTTTTCTCATTCCACCTTCTCGTCGGGATAGACGCCCCAGAGCCGGTCCTGGTGGATGTAGCCGTCGACGTCGCGATTCGAGGGCAGGGCGACGACGAGGCGACACCACGAACCGGTGCAGCTCTTGACGCTGCCGATCACCCCGGCTTCCAGGCGCGCCTCGTCCTCGGCGCCGTCGTCGGCCCGCGCCCGCAGCGGGATCGCCGCCTTGTCCGCATTCTTCGGCGCCGTGACCATGGCGGTGCGGCGGCCCGACAGGAGCGAGTGCAGAACCCAGCCCTCCGTTCCCTCCGAGTCGCGGATGCGGCGCCAGGTCTCGAACTCGGCCACGATCTCGACCGGCATGCCCGCGCGCTGGAACACCCAAAGCGTGCGGTGGTCCTTCGACGGTCCCTCGCGCAGGTTGACCCGGTCGGTCTTGAGGCTGGCGTAGCGGGGCAGCGGCAGCCTGGTGACTGGACCGGTCGCGATATCCGGGCCCGCATTGGTCGACGGCGCGGCCGAGGCCGGCACCGCGAGGAGGACGGCGCCCGCGAAGCAGAGCCTGGCAAACCGCATCGTCCGTCTCCCGTTGTCCCGCCGGGGGCAAACGCCCGCGCCGACCGATCGTGCCTACGTTGCCGCCCGCGCCGCCGATTGTGTTCCGGCTTCGCTCTGATAGAGAGGCCGGCAGCCGTCCGCTCCTGTCTGGCCGAGCTCGGTTAACGGAGCTTGAAGCCGGGAACGGCCGGCTTGCGCAGCGCACCGAAGCCGCGGGCGACAGCGCGTCGGGCCGGCCGGGGTCGGTTTTGTGGGAGGGATGATGTCGTTGAAGCGCAAGCCGCTCGTCGTAGTGACGCGACGCCTGCCGGACGCGGTCGAGACGCGGATGCGCGAGCTGTTCGACGCGCGTCTCAACCACGACGACACCCCGCTCTCCCACGAGCAGCTCGCCGCCGCGATGCGCGAGGCCGACGTGCTGGTCCCCACCGTCACCGACGAGATCGATTCCGGGCTGATGGCCCAGGCCGGCCCGAACCTGCGGCTGATCGCCAATTTCGGCAACGGCGTCGATCACATCGACGTCGGCGTGGCCCTGGAGCGCGGCATCACCGTCACCAACACCCCCGGCGTGCTGACCGAGGACACCGCCGACATGACGATGGCGCTCATCCTCGCCGTCGCCCGCCGGGTGACCGAGGGCGCGCGGATCATCCCCGACGACGACTGGACCACGGGCTGGTCGCCGACCTGGATGCTCGGACGCCGCATCACGGGAAAACGCCTCGGCATCGTCGGCATGGGCCGGATCGGGCAGGCGCTGGCGCGCCGCGCGAAGGCGTTCGGGCTGCAGATCCACTATCACAACCGCCGCCGGGTTCCGGCGGCGATCGAGGCTGGGCTGGAGGCGACCTACTGGGAATCGCTCGATCAGATGCTGGCCCGCGTCGACATCGTCTCGACGAACTGCCCGCACACGCCGGCGACCTACCACCTCCTGTCGGCCCGCCGCCTCAAGCTGCTCAAGCCCGAGGCGATCGTGGTGAACACCGCCCGCGGCGAGGTGATCGACGAGAACGCGCTCGCCCGCCTGATCGAGGCCGGCGAGGTCTCGGGCGCCGGCCTCGACGTGTTCGAGCAGGAGCCGGCGGTGAGCCCGCGCCTGATCAAGCTCGCCAGGGCGGGAAAGGTGGTGCTGCTGCCGCACATGGGCTCGGCGACCTTCGAGAGCCGGATCGACATGGGCGAGAAGGTCATCATCAACATCAAGACCTTCATGGACGGCCACCGTCCGCCGGACCGCATCCTGCCGAGCATGCTCTGAGGCGGGGCGCCGCGCCGGGCATCGCCGTCTCCGCCCCGCTTCGGGCGTCCGGGGGGCGGCGGTCTCTCCGGCCGCCTACATCACGTCGCCGCCGGCCGGCACGGGCTGGCTCACCCCCCCGGCCGCCGCGCTCTGGAACAGCCGCTCGCTCGTGAGCTTCAGGAAACGGAACCCGAATTCGGGGTTCTGGTAGTACAGTTGCTTGACCGCGGAATAAGGCACCTCCAGCGCGCGTCCGGCCTCGCTGCACACCAGCGAGGCGGTGCGGCGGTTGCCGGGCGAGAGCAGGCCGAGTTCGCCGACGATGCCGCCGGCCCGCACCTCGATCCCGTATTCGGGGATGCGGAAGCAGCCGCTCTCGACGTAGTACATCGCCGCTGCCGCGTCCCCCTTGCCGAAGAGCGCGGCGCCGGCCGCGAAGAGCCGCTCGGTGCCGTATGGCTTGAGCCAGTCGAGGGACAGGTCGCCCTCGGCGGCGGTCTCGACGTCGCGCACGAGCCGGACCATCTGCCAGAGCCGGTAGGCGTTGAACGGGATCTGGATCGCCTCGGTCAGCACCACCGGCATGCTGCCGATGAGGAAGCCGTAGGTGATGACCGCGGCGCTCGCCACAAGGGAGATGATCCGCAACGGGATCATCGTGCTCATCGCCGAGGCGGCGATGGTCAGCGCGGTCCCGATATAGCCGATGCCCTCGACCCAGTTCATGCAACCGCTCCTGCGCCGCGAATGCCGTGCGGCCTGATCCATCGCGTTTTCGGTCCGTCCGCAAGGCGAACCGGACCCGTGGCGTCATGCGGTCAGGCGGCTGTGCCTATCCGGATACGCTCGGCCACCGCCTCGGCCGCCCGCGTGCCCTCGGCGTAGGCGCCGCCCGTGGTGCCCCATTGCAGGCGCGACAGCGCCTCGCCCGCAAACCAGATCCGGTCGCCGACCGGCGCGTGCAGGACCTGTCGCGCCGCCGCATGCCCCGGCGGCACGACCGCCCAGGAACCGCGCGACCACGGATCGTGGCGCCACGCGCTCACCACCGGGATCGACAGGTCGCGCAGCCGCGCGGCGCCGAAATGCGCGGCCAGCGTCGCGCGCACACGGCGGCGGACGCCGTCGGCGCCGGTCCCGGCCGCGTCGATCCGCCCGGCGGCGACCGAGTCGAGCTCGAAATAGTGGAACGGCGTGCCGTCGATCCGGGTGAGCAGGCCCGGCGGGCTGAGGCGGCTCCCGACGAGGCCGGCGAGCCGGTCGCGGCCTTGGAACGGGCAGGACGGCCAGTGCAGCACCGCGTGCTCGTAGATGCCGGTCGAGAACCCGTCGATCGCGGTGCGTACCCGCGCCGGGAGAGCGGGGGCGAAGTCGACGCTCGCGCGCAGCACCATCACCGGAACGGTGACGATGACCGCCCGCGCCGCGAACCTGCGCCCGTCCGTCGTCTCGACCCGGACGCCGTCGCCCGACCAATCGATGCCCGCGACCGGGCTCGACAGGGCGATCGGCAGCCCCTGTGCGAGGCGGGCGAGATAGCCGCCATATCCGCCCGCGACGAAGTGGTTGTCGGCATAGTCCATGTTCGGGACGTCGTGGAGCGAGACGTCGTCGAGCGGCCGGCCGGAGACGAGCCCGTGCACCTGCGCGACGCGGGCACCCCAGGGGCCGAGGCTGCGGGGCAGGGCGCTCGCGGCGGATCGGTCCGGCCCGCCGTCGGCGGCGCCCGCTTGCATCGCCCGGTCGGCGCGGCCGAAGGCGAGGGCGGAGGTCGCGGCCTCCGCCGGCCGGCCGCGCCGGTGCCCGACCCAGACGTGGCCCTCCTGCGCGGCTCGGCGCAGCGGCTCGCCGCGCGCTCTGCCGAGGGCGACGAGCGGGTTGATCGGCCCGGCATGGAGCCAGTGCGCCCCGAGGTCGATCGCGTGGCCGCGCAGCAGGGTGGTCACGGTCCGGCCGCCGACGCGGTCGCGCGCCTCCAGCACCGCGACCGGCACCCCCGCCGCCACCAGGGAGCGTGCGGCGGCGATCCCGGCCGCGCCCGCGCCCACGACGATCACCTCCGGGGCCGCGGGCAGGGGGCCGAGCCGGGCGGCAATGCTCGGCGCGAAGCCGGCATGGGATGGCGTCGCCCTGGATATCGAACGCATGCGCGGACCGGCCTCCTCGTCGTGACGGGCCTTCGGCGAACGCCGGGCCCCGGCAAACGCACGCACCGACCCTCGCGGGCAGGCCGCGAGGACCTTGCGGCGGCAGATCCGCGACGCCACAACCCCGGGACGCCGGCCAGCGGCTGAATACGGGATCACGGCATGCTCATCCAGGCGGCGCTCGCGGCCCTGCGCCAGACCTTCTCGCCGCCGCTGCGCGCGATCCTGTGGAAGTCGCTCGGCCTGACGCTCGGAATCCTGCTGCTCACCTGGATCGGGCTGACCCGGCTGATCCAGTGGTTTCAGGCGAGCCACCCGATCGCGCAAGCCTATCCGCTGCTCGACAGCCTCGCCTATCTGCTCGCCGGGTTCGGCCTCTTCGTCGCGCTCGCCTACGTCATGCCCGCCGTGTCGATCCTGGTCGCGGGGTTCTTCCTCGACGATGCCGCCGCGATCGTCGAGCGCACCGATTTCCCCGGCGACCCGCCCGGTCGCGCGATGCCCTGGGGCACGGCGATCCTCTACGCCCTCCGCTTCGCCGGCCTGACCCTGCTGATCAACCTCGCCGCGCTGGTGGTCTTCTTCGTGCCTGTGGTGGGGCTCGCCGCGTTCTTCGCGGCCAACGCCTACCTGCTGGCGCGCGAGTATTTCGAGATGGCCGCCGCCCGCTTCCGGCCGTTGCCGGAGGCCGCCGCGATGCGCCGGCGGTTCTCGCCGACGACGCTCGCGGCGGGCTGCCTGCTCGCCGGGATGATGGTGGTGCCGGTCGTCAACCTGCTGACGCCACTGTTCGGCATCGCGCTGATGGTCCACGTCCACAAAAGACTCGCCCGCCGCCTTCCGGGCCCGGCCGCGCAGGACCGGCTCCGATAGCCCGCCGACGGGACGCCTATTTGCGGCTGCCCCAGCGCGCGCCCATACCCTGTGCGGAGTCCATGCCCGGCGCGGCGCCCGGGTCGGCGCCGAGCGCCGGGCCGGACGCGCGCATCGGACGGTGTTGCGAGCCCTCGCCCATCGGGACCGGAGCGATCGAGTCCGGCACTTCCGCCTCGGCCTCGGTCCCGCGGCCCTTGGCGAACTGCCCGGCGGTGCGGAAGCGCCACAGGTAGCCCGGCACCACCGCCTCGGCCGCGGTGGGCTCGATGCCGATCGCCGCGAAGGTGCGTCCCTCGGCCTTGGCCGCCTCCGAGACGACGTTGTCGTTCTGGAGCAGCACGACCTGGTCGCGGGTGAGCTTGAGATCGGCCGGCAGCAGCCCGAGCGTCAGCGTGTCGGCGATCTCCATGGCGCGGGCCTGGATCTTCGCCAGCGGCAGGGGCAGGGAGAGAACCACGCGCTTGCGCATCGTCGTCTCCAGCATGTAGCGGACGAGGCGTTCGAGGGTGGCGATCTCGGGCCCGCCGAGTTCGTAGACCTTGCCGCCCGGAACGCGCCCTTCGGTCGCCCGCGCGATCGCCTCGGCGACATCGCCGACGAAGACCGGCTGGAAGCGCGACTGCGCCCCGGCCAGCGGCAGGACGGGCAGGAAGCGCGCGAGGCTGGCGAAACGGTTGAAGAAACTGTCGCCCGGGCCGAACACCAGCGAGGGCCTGAAGATCACCGCATCCGGGCAGGCCGCCAGCACGCCGGCCTCGCCCTCGGCCTTGGTGCGGGCGTAGCGCGAGTCCGACGCCCGGTCGGCGCCGATGGCGGAGACGTGGATCATCGCGGCGCCGGCCTTCACGGCCGCCCGCGCGATTTCGCCCGGCCCCTCCGCCTGCAACCGCGAGAAGCTCTGGGCGCCGGTCTCCTGCAGGATGCCGACGAGGTTGATCACGACGTCGGCGCCCTCGACCGCGCGGGCGACCGAGTCCGGATAGCGCAGGTTCGCCTGGACGGCGACGATCTGCCCGACCTTGCCCAACGGCTGGAGGAACAGCGCGAGATCGGGCCGGCGCACCGCGACGCGGATGCGATAGCCGCGCTTGGCCAGCGCCCGGACCACGTGCCGGCCGAGGAAGCCCGAGCCGCCGAAGATCGTGACCAGTTGCGAGGCGGGACGCGTCAGGGCCTGGGTCGGGGTGCTGGAGCCGGTCATCGCCTCGTCTTCGGTTATGGTGGCTTCGTCTCGGGACTGTCGGCAACCCCGTCGAAGCTCCTTAGACCATTTTCGAGCGCGGCGACGCCGTTCGAGGGCGGAAATGCGGTCGGTGCGCCCCGGTATCAAGGCCGGTCTGACCGGCCCTCGCAGAGGTATACCGGGGACGACGCCATCGCCGCCCCCGGTCGAGCCTGCGACGTGCTCAGATCTTCTTGACGGCGTCGGCGGCGCCCTGAGCCGCGCTCTTCACCCCGTCCTTGGCATCGCCGACCGTCTTCTGGGCGTCGCCCTTGAGTTCCTGCGCCTTGCCTTCGGCCTGCAGGTTCTCGTTGCCGGTCACATTGCCGACACCCTGCTTGACGTTGCCGACGGCCTCGTTGGCGAGACCCTTGATCTTGTCGGTGGTGCTGCTCACGGCGTTCTCCTCGTGAAGTTCGGCTGACCGGTCAGGCCCGGCGACTGCGCCTTGAAGCGTGACCGATCGCGTCCGGGATGGTCGAACGGCGCGGTCCGGAAAATGTTCCCGATGCCCGCGGCGGAGCGCACCGGCAGGACCGGGCGCGGCTCAAGGTTTCCTGTGTCCGTTACCGAAATTTTTGCGCGCGACGCGAGCCCGGCTTCGTGCCGCAGATCATGGCATTCAAAACCAGCGATCGCACGGACGCCGGCGAGCCGAGGGGCCTTTCTCCCGCACAGGAGAGAGGGCAGGAAGCCTTAAATCTCGATCTCCGTCCCGACCTCCACCACCTGCCGCGTCGGCACGCAGAAATAGGCGCCGGTGCGCTCGGCGTTGCGCTGCATGAAGGCGTAGAGGCTCTCCCGCCACGGGGCCATGCCGCGGTCGTCGCTCTTCGGGATGATGGTCTCGTGGCCGATGAAGACGGTGAGGTCGTCGAGGACGTGGGCCGGCAGGTGGCGGTGCTCGATGGCGCAGGCGAGGCCGTCCGGGATCGAGGCGTCCTCCATGAAGCCGTAGCGGAGCGTGACCCGGTAGAAGTCGGGCGCCAGCAGGCTGACATGGCCGCGCTCGTCCCGCGGGACCGTCGGCGTCTCCTCGTACTGCGCCGAGACGATCAGCACCCGCTCCGGCAGCGCGTGGCTGCGCTCGACGAAGCGGGAGAGGTGCAGCGGGATGCCGTGGGTCGCCGAGGACAGGAACGCGCCGGTGCCGCGCACCCGCACGAGGTCGCGGTGCTGGAGGCCCGCCAGGAACGCGTCCTCGGGCTGGCGCAGGTTCACGCGCGCCTCCTCGACGAGGTGGTTGCCCTTGCGCCACGTCAGCATCATCAGCGCGACGATGCCCGCGAGCACCAGCGGAAACCAGCCGCCCTCCAGGAGCTTCACGCTGTTGGCCCCGAGGAACACGAGGTCGATCAGCAGGAAGAAGCCGTTCAGCGCGATCACGGCGTAGAGATTGTAGCCCCATTTCAGCGCGATCAGCGTGGCGAGCAAGGTGGTGATCGCCATCAGGAGCGACACGGCGATGCCGTAGGCGCCGGCGAGCGCATCCGACGAGCCGAAGACGACGACGGCGGTGAGCGTCGCGGCGGCGAGCAGCCAGTTCACGGCCGGCACGTAGATCTGTCCGCGCTCGTCCGGCGCGGTCTGGACGATGCGCATCGCCGGCAGGAAGCCGAGCTGGATCGACTGCTGGGTCAGCGAGAACACGCCCGAAATGATCGCCTGCGAGGCGATCACGGTGGCCATCGTCGCGAGGGCGATCAGCGGGTAATGTGCCCAGTCCGGTGCGAGACGGTAGAACGGGTTCTCGATCGCGTCGGGTTCGGCCAGCAGCAGCGCGCCCTGGCCGAAATAGTTCACGACCAGCGCCGGCAGCACGAGGGCGAACCACGCGATGCGGATCGGCTTGGCGCCGAAATGGCCGAGGTCGGCATACATCGCCTCGCCGCCGGTGACCGCGAGGAAGGCCGCGCCCAGCATCGCGAAGCTCACGTGCCAGCCGGCGTGGAACAGGAAGTCGACCGCACGGAGCGGATTGGCCGCATCCAGGATCTCGGGCCGATGCAGGATGCCGCCAATCCCCAGGAGCGTCAGCACGGCAAACCACAGCAGCATCACCGGCCCGAAGATCCTGCCGATGAACGCGACGCCCTTGCTCTGCACCAGGAACAGCCCGACCAGGATCACGAGGGTGACCGGCACGACGAAGCGCCCGAGGGCCGGCGCGGCGACCTTCAGGCCCTCGACCGCCGAGAGCACCGAGATCGCCGGAGTGATCGCGCCGTCGCCGTAGAGCAGGGCCGCGCCGACCAGCCCGACGACGAGCAGCAGCGCCTGCCGGGAGCCGGGCTTGGCGTGGCGGGTGCCGAGCAGCGCCAGCATCGCCACGATGCCGCCCTCGCCGCGGTTGTCGGCGCGCAGGATCAGCACCGCGTATTTCAGCGAGACGATCAGGATCAGCGCCCAGAGGATCAGCGAGACCGCGCCGACGACGGCGAGCGGATCGGCGTTCCCGCCGCCGCTCGCGGCGCGCACCGCCTCCTTGTAGGCGTAGAGCGGGCTGGTGCCGATGTCGCCGTAGACGACGCCCAGCGCCCCGAGCAACAGGGCGGGGCGCAGGCGGGACGCGTCGCCAGGGCTCGAGCCCCCTCCCGAGCCCCCTCCCGAGCCCCCTTGGGCCGAGCCATCCTCCGCACGGGCGTCACGCTGGCTCAACGGTCGCTCTCCTCCTGCCGATGTGTGCGGCACGCTATCAGGCGCGCCTGTCCCGTCCATAGGTGCGGGATGCCGCCGAGCACGATCGTCGCGGGGTGTGACGGCTTCGGCTCAGACCAGGGCGGCGAGCGCGTCCGGGCAGGGCGCGTCGCGGGCGAGCACGATCACCGGCATTTGGACATGGCGGCGGATCGCGTCCGCCACGGTCTCGGGCGGCGTCGGCGCGCCGACGCTCGCGTTGACGACGACCGCGGCCAGCGGAACGCCGTGGGCGCGGCAGGCCTCGCAGGCCGTCAGCGCGTGACTGATCGCCCCGAGGTAGCTGCCCGACACGAGGAGCGCCGGGCAGCCGAGGGCCCGGAGCCAGCCGAGGCCGGTGGCCTCGGCGGTAACCGGGCTCATCAGGCCGCCGACGCCCTCGATCAGCACGGCGCCGTCGGCCACCGCGATCCGCGCCCGGCACCATGCGACGATCCCTGAGAGGACGGCGGCCCGGCCCTCGATCGCGGCGGCCTGATCGGGCGCGAGCGCCGCCGCGTAACGCCAGGGCGAGCAGGCCTCGATCGACTCCGGCGTCACGGGGATGCCCTGCGCCGCGAGCAGGCGGGCGGTGTCGCTGTCGGCAAAGGCCGGATCGCCGGTCGGCGGCACCCCGCTCGCGATCGGCTTCAGCGCCCGGACGTCGCGGCCCTCGGCGCGCAGCCGCCGGACGAGGGCCGCCGTGACGTAGGTCTTGCCGATCCCGGTCCCGGCGCCGGCGATGAAGACGGTTCTGCTCATGGTCGGACGCGTCCGGTAGTGCCTCTCCCGATCCTCGCGTGCGTCGAGGCCCACCCGCCACCGCCGCGGGACGAGGGTTGAGCGCCGCGGTTCAGGCCTGGAAGCTGCCGTGGCAGTGCTTGTACTTCTTGCCCGAGCCGCAGGGGCAGGGCTCGTTGCGGCCGACGCGGCCCCAGGTGGTGGCATCGGCCGGGTCGCGCTCCAGCACGGCGCCGTCGGCGGCGAGCCCCTGCGCCGCGTAGCCGTAGGCCGGGCCGCCGCCGCCGTCGCTGCCCGTGCCACGTCCGGAATAGTCCATCTCGTTCTCCCCGGTGACCGGGTCGAGGTGCTGCGCGAACATCGGCGGCAGGCCCGGCGGGGCGCTGAATTGGGCCTCCGGCTCCTGGAACATGATCTCGACCCGCGAGAGCTGTCCCGTGACCTGCTCGCGGAGCGCCGTGACCAGCCCGTTGAACAGGTCGAACGCCTCGGACTTGTACTCGTTCAGCGGGTCGCGTTGGGCAAAGCCGCGCCAGCCGATCACTTGGCGCAGGTGGTCCAGCGTCACGAGGTGCTCGCGCCAGAGGTGGTCGAGGGTCTGGAGCAGCACCTGCTTCTCGATGTAGGCCATCACCTCGGGCCCGTTCTTCTCGGAGCGGGCGGCGTAGGCGCCGTCGGCGGCCTTCTTCAGGCGCTCGCGCATCTCCTCGTCGGCGATGCCCTCCTCCTTGGCCCACTCCTCGACCGGCTCGTGGAGGTTGAGCACCTCGGCGACGCGCGCGGCGAGGCCGGCCACGTCCCACTGCTCGGCGTAGGCGTTCTCGGGGATGTGCGTCGCCACGAGGTCGTCGATCACGCCCTGGCGCATCTCCTCGACGGTGTCGGCCACGCTATCCTGGCCCATGAAGTCGCGGCGCTGCTCGAACACCACCTTGCGCTGGTCGTTCATGACGTTGTCGTACTTGAGCACGTTCTTGCGCATGTCGAAGTTGCGCGCCTCGACCTTCTGCTGCGCCTTCTCGATCGCCTTGTTGATCCACGGGTGGATGATCGCCTCGCCCTGCTCCAGGCCGAGCTTCTGCAGCATCCCGTCCATGCGGTCGGAGCCGAAGATCCGCATCAGGTCGTCCTGAAGCGACAGGTAGAATTTCGAGCGGCCGGGATCGCCCTGGCGGCCGGAGCGGCCGCGGAGCTGGTTGTCGATGCGCCGCGATTCGTGGCGCTCGGTGCCGATGATGTACAGGCCGCCGGGCAGGTCCTTCTTGCGCCCGGCCTCCGCGTCGGCCGGCTCGCCCGACGCCAGCACCTTCGCGCGGTTGTCGGCGATCTCGGTCTTGATCGCGGCCACCCGCGCGTCGCGCTCCGGCCCCTCGGGGACGCCGGACAGTTCCTTCTCGACGCGCATCTCGACGTTGCCGCCGAGCTTGATGTCGGTGCCGCGCCCGGCCATGTTCGTCGCGATGGTGATCGCGCCCGGCACGCCGGCCTCGGCGACGATGTAGGCCTCCTGCTCGTGAAAGCGGGCGTTCAGCACCGCGAACCGCTTGGTCACCCGGCCCTCGCGGGCGGCGGCGTAGACGTCGGTGAGCGCGTTCGGGTCGGAATAGTCGAGCAGGGTGTAGCCGGCCTTCTTGAGGAGCTCGGCGATGAGCTCCGACTTCTCGATCGAGCCGGTGCCGACGAGGATCGGCTGGTGGCGGGCATGCGCCGTGTCGATCTCCGCGATGATGCCATCGTACTTCTCGCCCACCGTGCGGTAGACCTGATCGTCCTCGTCGACGCGCTCGACGTCCTTGTTCGTCGGGATGTCGACGACTTCGAGCTTGTAGATCTCGGCGAACTCGTCGGCCTCGGTCGAGGCGGTGCCGGTCATGCCGGCGAGCTTGTCGTAGAGGCGGAAGAAGTTCTGGAAGGTGATCGAGGCCAGCGTCTGGTTCTCGGGCTGGATCGTGACCCGCTCCTTGGCCTCCAGCGCCTGGTGCAGCCCTTCCGAGTAGCGCCGGCCCTGCATCATCCGGCCGGTGAACTCGTCGATGATGATCACCTCGTCGGCCTTGACGATGTAGTCCTTGTCGCGCGTGAACAGCGTGTTGGCGCGCAACGCCTGGTTGACGTGGTGGACGATGGTGACGTTGTGCCCGTCGTAGAGGTCGCCGTCCTTGAGGATGCCGGCCTCGCGCAGGGCCTCCTCGATGAACTCGTTGCCCTCTTCCGTCAGCGAGACGGTGCGCTGCTTCTCGTCGAGGTCGTAATGAGCCGGCACGAGCTGCGGCATCAGCGCGTCGACGGTCACGTAGAGTTCCGAACGGTCGTCGACCGGGCCGGAGATGATCAAAGGGGTGCGCGCCTCGTCGATCAGGATCGAGTCGACCTCGTCGACGATCGCGAAGTTGTGCCCCCGCTGCGCGAGCTGGGACATCTCGTACTTCATGTTGTCGCGAAGATAATCGAACCCGTACTCGTTGTTGGTGCCGTAGGTGATGTCGCAGGCATAAGCCTCCTTGCGCTGCTCGTCGTCGAGCCCGTGCACGATGGTGCCGACGGAAAGCCCGAGGAAGCGGTAGACCTGCCCCATCCACTCCGCGTCGCGGGCGGCCAAGTAGTCGTTGACCGTGACGACGTGGACGCCCTTGCCCGAGAGCGCGTTGAGGTAGACCGGGAGCGTCGCCACCAGCGTCTTGCCCTCGCCGGTCTTCATCTCGGCGATGCCGCCCTCGTGCAGCACAATGCCGCCGATGAGCTGCACGTCGAAGTGGCGCTGGCCGAACACGCGCTTGGCCGCCTCGCGCACGGTGGCGAAGGCCGGCACGAGGATGTCGTCCAGCGTCTTGCCGGCAGCAAGCTCCGCCCTCAGCATTTCGGTGCGGGCGCGTAGGGACTCGTCCGACAGCGCCTGGATCTCGGCTTCGAGGGCGTTGATCGCGGCGACGCGGGGACGGTAGCCCTTCACGCGGCGGTCGTTCGACGAGCCGAAGATCTTCTTGGCGAGGGCACCGAGCATCGTGAACCTGCGAACGGGAAAGCCCGGCGGCGGTCTCCCGCAGACGGCTGGCCTTGGCTGAGTTGGCCGGGCTTATAGAGGTAAACATCGCAGGCCGCACCTAAAAGAGGGCGGCGGCGGCCGCGCTCAGGGCCGCCTCGCGACGCGCTCGACCGGGACGCCGCGCCGCCGACGCCCGCGGCTCAGTTCACCGCGCAGAAGCCTACGCCGGCGCCGACGATCCGGTCGGGCGGGCACCACGGGCCGGCGACGCGCACCGGCTGCGCGGCGGGCTTGGCGAGAGCGGACGCCCCGGTAAGCGGACCCACGACCGGCTCGACGTTCCCGGCCCCCGGCACGCGGGGGTCGGACAGCCGCGCCGCGGCCGGGCCGGCCTGCGGGACGGTGATGGGCGCGAACGCGATCGCGACCCCGGCCGCTGCCATCCGCTCGGGCGGACGGGACGGCAAGGGCGCCGGCACGGGAGCCGGCGTCCGGGCTTCGGCGCCCCCGACGCCGAAACGCAGGCGGAAGCCGCGGGCGCGGGCTTCCGCCGCCGACGGCATCGCGGCGAGCGTGAGGGCGACGACTGCCGCGAGGGCAATCCGACTGACGCGCGTGACCTTGCCGGTGGGCGTGACCTTGTGCATGCGCACCTCCCTCGATCCGGCAGCCTGGACAGGGAGACCTTCACGAAGGGTCAAGGAACGGAGTCAACGAATTCGTATCCCGCAAGGCCCGGGGCTTGCGCGCATCACACGGACGCGAACGGCGCCCGCCGCGCCTTGCCTTTGCGTCCCTGCCGATCCACCTGTCTCGCCGAATCCCGCGGTGCTTGCGCCGCCTCCTCGAAGCCCCGTGCGAGACCGTCCGGCCGACGTCGTCGGAGGGATCGGGGCGAAAGATCCAGGGACGCCAGCACCATGTCGATGACCCACTCCCTCCGCGGCGCGAGCACCCTCGCCCTGGCGCTCGTCCTCTCGGGCGCGGCTTCGGCGCAGACGCCTGCGGTTTCGCCGGCCCCATCGGTCGCGGCCTCGGTCCTGCCCGCGCTCGACAGCTTGGTGGCCAAGGTCAACGGCATCCCGGTCACGGCCGGCGACATCGCGGTCGCCGCCGACGATCCCGCCCTGTCGCTGCCGGGCGTCGACGACGCGCAGAAGAAGGACCTGCTCGTCGATTACATGATCGACCTCAAGGTCGGCGCGCAGGCGGCCGACGCGGCCAAGATCGGCGACACCCCTGAGTTCAAGCGCAAGCTCGGCTATTTCCGCGACAAGCTGCTGCTCGACGAATACCTCGAGCGCGAGGCCAGGAAGGCTGCGACCCCCGAGGCGGCGCAGGCCGTCTACGAGCAGACCGCGAAGCTGATGAAGCCGGAGGAGGAGATCCATGCCCGGCACGTCCTCGTCGACAACGAGGCCGAGGCGCGGAAGATCGCCGCGCGGATCAAGGGCGGCGAGGACTTCTCCAAGGTCGCAGCCGAGACCTCGAAGGACCCGGGCTCCAAGGCCGAGGGCGGCGATCTCGGCTGGTTCGCGAAGGACCGGATGGTGAAGGAATTCGCCGACGCCGCCTTCCAGATGCAGCCCGGTCAGGTCTCCGATCCGATCAAGACCCAGTTCGGCTGGCACGTCATCCGGATCGAGGAGAAGCGCACCAAGCCGACCCCGACCTTTGCCGAACTGAAAGAGCAGATCGACCAGCACCTGATCCGCAAGGCGCAGCAGGACCTGATCCTGAAGC
>NZ_CAXTHR010000045.1:0-26689 GCF_964244095.1 uncultured Methylobacterium sp.
CGAACCCCCGATGCCCTTGCAGGCATGCCGCATTTCGAGTGCGGTGCATTCAACCGCTCTGCCACCTCTCCGCGAGGCGCCTCGTCGAGACCGGCGGTGCCTAGCATGAAGCGCCGGCGGATCACAAGCCGGATCGCGACGGCCCCAGGGCGATCGCTTGAAAGCGATGGCTCTGCTTTGTCCTCGGCCTCGATCGCCGGCGCCCGCCTCCGCGGGCTTGGGCTTTCGCGTCGCGCGACGCTTTTCAGGACCTGGCGTCCTGAAAAGCCCGCTCCGCGGGGCGCTCTTCGCGCCCAGAGTCCGCAACAGCGGCTTCAAGCGATCGCCCTGCGACGGCCCCGACGGGAGCGCGTGATTTGTGGCTGAGCACGATCGGTCGAGCCGGTCACGCACCCGGTCCTCGACGGCGCCGGGACGGGTACCCACCGCGATGGTCGAGGATCATGCCCTCCGCGCCGCACGGATGGGGCGCCGGTCTCGACCGGGGTCGAACGGCCGGGGTCGCCGCGACGAAGGGCGGCTGGCCGCACGGCCCCACGGGATCGGCACGGTGGAGCGCAGTCTTGCGCCCCCATGCCCGGCTCAGGCGGCTTTGCCCGCCAGCGCCGCCGCGACCACCTGGGCGAAGGCGACCGGGTCGCGCGGGCTGTCGCCGTCCTGGATGCGCGCGAGGTCGAGGAGCGTGCCGGCGGCTGAGGCGACGGCCTCCTCCGGGCCCTCGGCCAGCGCGCGGATCAGCGCGTGGCGCGGGTTGATCTCCAGGATCGGCCGGCCGCCCCCGGCCGCGCGGCCGGCACGGCGCAGCAGGCGCTGCATCTGGAGGTCGGGGCCGCTGCCGCCCGCGGCGAGCACCACCGCGCTGTCGACCAGCCGGTCCGTGACGCGCACGTCGGAGACCTCGTCGGCGAGCGCCGCCTTGATCTTCTCCACCAGACCCTCGATCCCGGCCGGCGCCTCCCCCGCTTCCGCAGCGCCCGCGAACTTCGAGAGGTCGAGGGCGCCCTGCGTCACCGAGCGCAGCGGCTTCTCGGCGAAGCGCGCCAACTGCTCAGGCCAGAACGCGTCGACGTGGTCGGACAGCAGCAGCACCTCCAGCCCGCGGGCGCGAAAGCCTTCGAGTTGCGGCGAGCGCTTGAGCGCGTCGGCGTCGTCGGCCACGAGGTAGTAGATCGCCTCCTGGCCGTCCTTCATCCGCCCGACGTAGTCGGAAAGCCCTGTCCAGCCCTCGACGGCCGAGGAGCGGAAGCGCAGCAGCGGCGCGATCTCGGCGCGGCGCTCGTGGTCCTCGTAGATGCCCTCCTTCACCACCGGGCCGAAATTCTCCCAGAACGCCCGGTAGGATTCCGTATCCTTGGCCCGCGTGGTCAGCTCCGAGAGCACGCGGCCGGTGACCGCGCGGCGGATCTTGGCCAGCGCCGGCGTCGCCTGCAGCATCTCGCGGGAGACGTTGAGGGGCAGGTCCTCGGTGTCGACCACCCCTTGGACGAAGCGCAGCCACGACGGCAGCAGCTTCGCGTCGTCGGTGATGAACATGCGCCGCACGTGCAGGCGCACCTTGCTGTCGCGCTCGCCTTCGACCGCCTGGAACGGCTTCATGCCGGGCACGAACAGCAGCGCCGAGAATTCGAGCGCGCCCTCCGCGCGCCAGTGCAGCGTCGCCCACGGCTTGTCGAAGTTCATCCCGACCGAGCGGTAGAAGTCCTCGTACTGTTCCGGCGTGATCTCGGATTTGGCTTTTCGCCACAGCGCCGTGCCCTGGTTGGCCGCCTCCTCCTTGCCGTCCTCGACGATCGCGATCGGCACGGTGATGAAGTCGGCCCATTTGCGTACCAAGTGGTCGAGCCGGTAGCTCTCCAGGTACTCGTCGGCATCCGCCTTGAGGTGAAGCACGATGGTGGTGCCGGGCTCCTCGCGCGTGGCCGGCTCCAGGGTGTAGCTGCCCTGGCCCTCCGAGGCCCAGGTCCAGGCCTCGTCCGTGCCCGCGCGGCGCGAGGTGACGGCGACGCGGTCGGCGACCATGAAGGCGGAGTAGAAGCCGACGCCGAACTGGCCGATCAGGCTCGGCCGCGCGTCATCCCCGCCGTCTTTGCCCTCCTGCGGCTTGGCGTCCGGCAGCGATTGCGAGAAGGCCCGCGTGCCGGAGCGCGCGATCGTGCCGAGGTTTTCGGCGAGATCCGCCTTGCTCATGCCGATGCCGGCATCCGACACGGTGAGCGTGCGCGCCGCCTTGTCGGGCACGATCCGCACCTTGGCGTCGGCCGGCAGCGCGCTGGCCGCCGAGGTCAGCGCCTCGAAGCGGCGCCGGTCCATCGCGTCGGCTGCGTTGGCGACGAGTTCGCGCAGGAAGATCTCGCGATCGGAATAGAGGGCGTGGACCACGAGGTCCAACAGCCGCCCGACCTCGGCACCGAATTCGTGCCGCTCCACCGTCTCGCTCACAGCCATCGCTCCGCTCCGGAATGCGTGGGCGATATGCCTTCGCGGACGTGCGAATTCAATGCTGCCCGCGCCGCGCCGCGCGCATCTGCGGCGCGCACGAAGTTTGCCTTTCCCGCGCCGATCCAGCCTATCGGAGCGCCACGATCCGCGGGCCGCGCCGTCCGCGGACGTTTCGGGACCGACCACCACGCGATGAGCGGGCGCCAGCACATCATCCCGATCCGGCGGGACTACAACCGCCTCGTCGCCGACGAGACGCTGGAGGATTACGCGCTGCGCTTCACCGCCAAGAAGGCGCGGCGCTGGTCGGCCTTCCAGGTGGCGCAGACGGCGCTCGGCTCGCTCTCGTTCCTGGCGCTGGAGGCGATCGGCGGCACGCTGGTGCTGGCCACCGGCTTCTCGAACACGCTGGCCGCCGTGCTCGTGGTCGGCGTGCTGATCTTCGCCACCGCCGCGCCGATCACGATCTACGCCGCCCGCTACGGCGTCGACATGGACCTGCTCACCCGCGGCGCCGGCTTCGGCTATCTCGGCTCGACCGTGACCTCGCTGATCTACGCGAGCTTCACGTTCCTGTTCTTCGCGATCGAAGCCGCGATCATGGCGCTGGCGCTGCAGCTCTGCTTCGGCCTGCCGCTGTGGATCGGCTACCTCGTCTGCGCCGCGGTGGTGATCCCGCTCGTCGTCTACGGCATCCGCCTGATCAGCCGCTTCCAGATCTGGACGCAGCCGCTCTGGATCGGCCTGAACCTGCTGCCGCTGGCCGGCATCGCCTGGGCGGGCGACGCGCCGCTCGGTCCGCTGCTCGCGTTTCCGGGGCTCGCGCCGGGCGCCGCCACGGGGTTGGACGCGGCCCGCTTCGGGCTCGCCGCCGGCGTGCTGCTGGCGCTGCTGGCGCAGGTCGGCGAGCAGGTCGACTTCCTGCGCTTCGTGCCCGAGCCGAAGGGCCGGGGCGACCGGCGCTGGTGGGCGGCGGTGCTGGCGGCCGGGGCCGGCTGGATCGTGCCGGGGATGCTCAAGATCCTGCTCGGCGCGTTCCTCGCGGTGCTGGCGCTCCGCCACGGCGTCGACCCGGACAACGCCGCCGAGCCGACGCGGATGTATGCGGTGGCGTTCGGCTACGTCACGCCCTCGCACCAGGGCGCGCTGCTGCTGATGGCCGTCTTCGTCGTGGTGTCGCAGCTCAAGATCAACCTCACCAACGCCTATGCCGGCTCGATCGCGTGGTCGAACTTCTTCTCGCGGCTGACGCACAGCCATCCGGGGCGGGTGGTGTGGCTGGTGTTCAACGTCGCGATCGCGCTGCTGCTGATGGAACTCGGCATCGACAAGACCATCGCCAGCACGCTGCCGCTCTACGCCGTCGTCGTCTCGGCCTGGGTCGGGGCGCTGGCCTCGGACCTCGCGGTCAACAAGCCGCTCGGGCTGTCGCCGCCGGGCATCGAGTTCAAGCGCGCGCATCTCTACGCGGTCAACCCGGTCGGGACGGGCGCGATGGTGCTGGCGATGCTCGCCGGCTGCCTCGCCCATGCCGGACTGCTCGGGGTATCGCTCCAGCCGTTCGCGCCGCTGCTGGCGCTCGCCGTTGCCTTCGGCGCGGCGCCGCTGATCGCCTGGGGCACGGGCGGGCGCTACTACCTCGCCCGCGCCCCGAAGACCGATTGGGGGACGTCCGAGATCGCCTGCCGGGTCTGCGAACTGCCCTTCGAGGGCGAGGACATGGCCCATTGCCCGGCCTATGACGGGCCGATCTGCTCGCTGTGCTGCTCGCTCGACGCCCGCTGCGGCGACCTGTGCAAGCCGCACGGGCGGCTGGAGGCGCAGGCGCAGGGCGTGCTCGGGCGGATCGTGCCGGCGCGCACCGCCGCCTGGATCGGCGCGCCGCTCGGGCGCTACCTCGCCCTGATGCTGACGCTGGTGGCCGTGGTCGGCCTGATCCTCGGCATCGTCCATGCCGGCGCGACGCTGGAGCACCCGGAGCACCGCGCGGCGCTGCGGGCGGCGCTCACCAGCGTGTTCTTCATCCTCGTGGTGATCCTCGGCGTGGTCGCGTGGCTGTTCGTGCTGGCCCAGGAGAGCCGCCGCGTGGCCCAGGCCGAGACCCGGCGCCAGACCGCGCTCTACGAGGCCGAGATCGCGGCGCACGAGATCACCGACGCCAAGCTCCAGGCGGCCAAGGAGACGGCGGAAGCCGCCAACCTCGCAAAAAGCCGCTACGTCGTCGGCATCAGCCACGAGCTGCGCACGCCGCTGAGCGCCGTGCTCGGCTACGCGCAGTTGCTCGAAGGCGACCCCGCGATCCCGCCGGCGCGCCAGAACGGCATCCGGGTGATCCGCCGCAGCGCCCAGCACCTCTCGGGGCTGATCGACGGGCTGCTCGACATCTCGCGGATGGAGGCCGGCCGCCTCCAGATCCACCGCGACGAGATCCGCTTCGCTGACGTGCTCGACCAGATCGTCGACATGGTGCGGCTCCAGGCGCAGGGAGCCGGCCTCGACTTCCGCTTCACCCGGCCCGAGATCCTGCCCGCGGTCGTCGCCACCGACGAGAAGCGCCTGCGGCAGGTGCTGCTCAACCTCCTGTCGAACGCGATCAAGTTCACCGAACGCGGCCACGTCGCGCTCGATCTGAGCTACCGCAGCCAGGTCGCGGTGTTCACCATCCGCGACACCGGCCCCGGCATTCCCGACGCCGACATCGAGCGCATCTTCGAGCCGTTCGAGCGCGGCTCGACGCCCGCGGCGGCGAGCGCGCCGGGCACCGGCCTCGGGCTCACCATCGCCAACCTGCTGGCGCAGGTGATGGGCGGCGAAATCTCCGTGACGAGCGCGGTCGGCTGCGGCACGACGTTCCGCTTCCGGGTGATGCTGGCCTCGGTCTCGCGCCCGGCGCCGGTCGCGCTGCCCCCGGCGATGCCGGCGCGCGCCTATGCGGGCGCCCGCCGCACGGTGCTGGTCGCCGACGACGATGCCGGCCACCGCGCCCTGATGCGCGAGATCTTGGAGCCGGAAGGCCTCGCGGTGCTGGAGGCGGCCGACGGGCCCGCGTGCCTCGCCGCGGCGTCGGCGGAGAAGCCCGACCTCCTGCTCCTCGACATCGCGATGCCGGGCCTCTCCGGCTGGGCGGTCGCCAAGCGCCTGCGCGAGGCGGGCTTTGCCGGCCGGATCGCGATGATGTCGGCCAACGTGCACGAGATCAGCCCGATCCGCGGCGACGACGCCCCCCACGACGCGATCATCGCAAAACCCTTCGACCTGCGCGACTTCCTCGAACGCGTGACCGCGCTCCTCGGCCTCGAATGGTCGGGCGAGGCGGAGCCGGCGGCCCCGCCACCGGTTCCGTCCGAGACGGCGCGCACCGTGCCGTCGCGCGAGCATCTCGACGCCCTGCTCCGGCTCGGGCGGATCGGCCATATCCGCGGCATCGAGGCCAGGCTCTCCGAGATGGAGGGGGATGCGCGCGTGCCCGCCGCCTTCGTGCGGCAGATGCGCGGGCTCGTGGCGGCCTACGACATGCGGCGCTACCTGCGCGTGCTCGAGGACCTCGCGCGCGATCCCTCCGAGGCCGCCGCGGAGCCCGCCGCGGCGGCCGTCGCCCCCGAAGGGCTCGCCTCCGATGCCTGAGCCGCATCGCGACGTTGTCCTCGTGGTCGACGATTCCCCCGACACCCTGAGCTTCCTCACCGCGGCGATCGAGGCGTCCGGCGCCACCGTCCTCGTCGCGGTGGCCGGCGACCTCGCGCTGGCGCTCGTCGACGAGATCACCCCCGACGTGATCCTGCTCGACGCGATGATGCCGGGCATGGACGGCTTCGAGACCTGCCGCCGGCTCAAGGCGAAGGCGCACGTCGCCCATGTGCCGGTGATCTTCATGACCGGGCTCACCGAGACCGAGCACATCGTGAAGGGGCTGGGCGCCGGCGGCGTCGACTACGTGACGAAGCCGATCGCGCCGGACGAGATCCTGGCCCGCATCCGCGTGCACCTGGCGGGCGCACGCGCCGCCCAGAGCGCGCGGGCGGCGCTGGACACCGCCGGCCGTACGCTGTTTGCCGTGGACGCGGCCGGGGCGGTGGCGTGGTGCACGCCCCAGGCCGCGCGGCTGCTCGCCGACCTCGCGCCCGATCCCGGCGGCGACCTCGCCCTGCCGGCGAGCGGCAGGGCATGGCTGCGCGAGGCGCTGGCCGGCGGCACCGGAGCGCCCCTGGCCCTGCGCGACCGCGAGGGCCGCGCCCACATGCTCAGCTTCATCGGCCGGACCGGCGACGAGATCCTGCTGCGGCTCTCGCGCGACGACACCGCCGCGGGCCTGGAGCGCCTGCGCGACCGCCTGCGCGTCACCGGCCGCGAGGCGGAGGTGCTGCTGTGGCTCTCGCGCGGAAAATCCAGCCGCGACATCGGCGAGATCCTGGGGCTCAGCCCGCGCACGGTGACGAAGCACCTGGAGGGCATCTACGCCAAGCTCGGCGTCGAGAACCGCACCGCCGCCTCGGTGATCGCCGCCCGGCATTTGCAGGATCTGGGTTGAGGGCCGTGCCGGCGACCGCCTGTGGTTCTGCTTGAACGGCGCGCTGCCGCGGACACGGTGGGCCGCCGGATCGCTTCGCCTCTTCGTCTGCAAGGGGTGGAAGGCGGTTTCCCGCGGCAGCGTCCCGTTCGCAGAACCGCCCGTACGGAGGGCCTGGACGCGGCGCCAAGCGGTCCCAAGCTGCTCACGGACGGCTTGGCGAGCGTGCCCGCCTTCCGGGTTTCAGCCTTGCGAAACCCGCCGTCCGCGGTTACGTTAGAACTCCCGTTCATACATCCTTTGAAGGAGGTCGCGGTGCTGGCGCTCAAGCTCACGCAGATCGGAAACTCGCTCGGCTTCGTCCTTCCCAAGGAGGCGCAGGCGAAGATGAGGGTCGGGAAGGGCGACACGCTCTACCTGACCGAGTCGCCCGACGGCTACAGGATCACGCCGTACAGCCCTGATTTCGCAGCGCAGATGGAAGTCGCCCGAGCCGCCATGAAGGAGCACCGCGACACGCTTCGGGAGCTTGCGAAATAGGCCGGATCGAATGATCTGGGTCGAGAAACGCGTCGTGCTGGCCATCCACGACGAGCAACTGGCCGAACACGGGGGCCTCGAAGGGATCCGGGACGAGTACGCTCTCGACTCCGCCCTGGGGGCCCCGAAGAACCTGGAAGCCTATGGCGATCCGCCGCCCGACATCGCGGACCTTGCCGCGGCCTACGCCTTCGCGATCGCTCGGAACCATGGGTTCGTGGACGGCAACAAGCGCACGTCGCTCGCCGTGACGACGACCTTCCTGTTGCTGAATCGCAGGCGCCTGGCGCCCGGCCCTGACGTGTTCACCACCTGGATGGCGATCGGCGCCGGCGCAATGGAGGCGCCGGCCATCGCTGCGTGGCTGCGGTCGCGCATCTGAGCAGGCTGGAGCATTTTCCGGCACGGTGGATACCGGCTCGCGTGAGGAAAATGCGACCACACAGAGACTTAGAGCACTTTCTGTGATCCAAAGATCATGGGAAATGCTCTAGCATCGGTCCGGTTGAGACAGGCGCTCTGGGATGGGCGAGAACCCGCTGCATTTCGGTTCAGCCCGTCCCCGCCGCTGCGCGGGACACGGATCGTCCCTGCGCGCGGAGGAACAACGTCACCTCCACCAGCGCCAGGGCTTGGGCTGCGGGGTCCGGGTGCCCGCGCGCGGGACGCGCGCCGTCCCGCGGCCGTTTCGTCCGCGACACCGGCGGGATGTGGACGAACAGCACCGGGCACGGCTCCGCCAGCGCGCGGAAGTAGCTCGCGTTGCACAGGTAGCGCCCGGCGTCCCGCGACGGGCCGGCCGCGAGCCCGTGGCGGCGCAGGATCGCCAGGGCCCGGCCGGCGACGCGGCTGCGGCGCGCGGCCGGGCCGTGCGGATCGAGGGCGAGCCGCGCGGACGGGCGGCCGGACGCGTCGGGGTGGAACCGGCTCGCGCGGTTACAGGCGCGCGCCTCGACGCGGATGCGCTCGGCCCGCGACGCGACGCCGAGCATCAGCACCGCCGCGGGCCGCTCCGCGAGCGCCGGCGCGAGCTGCGTCTCGATCGCCGCATAGGTCGTGTCCAGCACCCGGACCCGCAGGCAACGGCCGAGCGCCAGCCGAAGCCGCACCGAGCCTCCGAGCCGCCGGGCGAGCGCCGCGCTCGGGTTGCGCGGCATGCCGGGGAACGGGCCGAAGCCGGTGATCAGCAGGCCGGGCGGCGCGTTCACAGCCCGATCGTCTCGGCGATGGACGCGGCCCCGGCCGCGGGCGAGGCTTCGCCGCGGGCGACGCGGGCTTCCGCCTCCGCCGTCTGCTGGCGCACCTCCGGCGTGGCGACGAGGCGCTGGTGCAGGCGTTCGTGGACCATCGCCCACATCCACGTCACGTCCTGCTCGCGCCGCTTCTTCGCGATCTCGCCGGCGGCCGTGAGCTTGGCGCGGTGCTCGACGATCCGGTCCCACATCGCATCGAGGCGCAGGTTGTGGAAGCCGGAGATCGTCACCACCGGCGGCGTCCAGGTGCTCGAGGCCGGCGTAAGGATGTGGAGCGCCGCGCGGTACTCGGAGGCCGCGGCGTCGGCCCGCCGCTCGGCCTCGCCCGCGTCGGCCTTGTTGACCGCGATCATGTCGGCGCGTTCCAGGATACCCTTCTTGAGGCCCTGCAACTCGTCGCCGGCGCCCGGCAGCATCAGCACGAGGAAGAAGTCGGTGAGATCGGCCACCGCCGTCTCGGACTGGCCGACGCCCACCGTCTCCACGAGGATCACGTCGAAGCCCGCCGCCTCGCACAGCAGCATGGTCTCGCGGGTCTTGGCGGCGACGCCGCCGAGCGTCCCCGAGGAGGGGGAGGGGCGGATGAAGGCGTTCGGGTCCAGCGCCAGCCGCGCCATCCGGGTCTTGTCGCCGAGGATCGAGCCGCCGGTGCGGGTCGAGGACGGGTCGACGGCCAGCACCGCCACCTTGTGGCCGGCCGCGGTGAGGTTGGCGCCGAGCGCGTCGATCGTCGTGGACTTGCCGACGCCGGGCACGCCGGTGATGCCGACGCGGATCGCGCGCCCGGTCCGCGGCAGCACCGCATCGATCAGGTCGCGGGCGAGCGCCCGGTGGTCGGCCCGCTTCGATTCGGCGAGCGTGATCGCCCGGGCGAGCGCCGCACGGTCGCCGGCCAGCAGCCGGACGCGGAGCGCGTCGATGTCGAGGAAAGCGGGCGTCATCGGCCCTTCATGCCGGGGGAGGGGGCGTTCGTCGAGGGGATGCGATCCCGAGCGGTCGGTCCTCGACGCCCTCAGCGCCCCGACATGATCGCCTCGACGCCCATCAGCGGCATGGCGCAGAGGCCCTCGCAGGCCGCCTCCATCTCACGGACATAGATGATCGCGCGCGCCTAGCTGTCGGCGGCGATGAAGTCGAAGATCGCATCGAGATCCACCCGCGCGAGCCGCGCGTAGACAAGAACCCTGTTCACGGGGTGCCGCCGGGCTCCAGTTCGGCGAAGCGGCGCTCGAAATGCGCGCGCATGTCGGTTGCCGTGATGTCCACGGAGTCCTCGGCCGCCTCGACGATCTTTTTTCGGACCGTGTCCAGGCTTCGTCGCCGCTCCTGAAGGAGGTGCAGGGCCTGGCGGATCATGTCGATATCGGAGGCATAGGTGCCGTCTTGAACCTCGCGACGGACCAGCAGCGCGAGATCCTTCGGCAGGTCGATCCGAAGTTCATCAATGTCCATCGGCATGTCCCTGGGTCGGCATGTCCTTCGGTACGAGGCTACGCCTCCCGACCCTGGAACGGCAACCCTCGGCCACCCGTGCCCAGGGCGCGACGGCCCGGCCGACGCCCGCGCCCCACGGCGCACCGGCCGCGCCGACGCCCTGCCACGGTCACGATCCTGCGCCAAAGGCTGGCGCCTCCGGGCGGAGGCTTGCCCGCCCGCTCACGCCGGACGGACCCGAGTATCATGCTGCGCCAGCCCCCGACCCGCCGCGCCTTCGTCCGTCTCGGTGCCTTCGGGGGCGCGGCCGTGCTGGCGCCGTCGCTCGGGGCCTGCGTCGCGGACGGGCTCGCCACCGGCACCGCGGCGCTGCCGGAGCGGCAATCGGCCCTCGACGTGTCGCCGGTGCTGCTGGTCGCGACCACCCGGAAGGCCGTCGGCAGCCCACCCAAGCCCCCCTACTTCAATGCCGAGCGCGGCCGGGCCCTGAGCTTTGCCGAGGTGCGGCTGTCGCCGCCCGACCGGTCGCTGCTCGGCAAGGTCTCGGCGGTCGTCACCGGCGACTGGACCGTCGGCGCGGTGCCGAAGGTCGAGACCGGCGCGGGCGCGGCCGGCGCCTTCGCCGACGCGGCGCTTGGGCGCGACGTGCTGATCTACGTGCACGGCTACCGCGAGTCGTTCGAATCCGCCGCCGTCAGCGCCGCCCGGCTGTCGGACGGCATCCGCTTCCGCGGGGTGTCCGGCCTGTTCACGTGGCCCTCGGCCGCCGCGACCTTCGATTACGGCTACGACCGCGAGAGCGCGCTGTGGTCGCGCGACGCCTTCGAGGACCTGCTCCGGGCGCTGGCCTCGACCGCGAGCGCGGGCAGGATCAACATCGTCGCCCACTCCATGGGCACGCTGCTGACGCTGGAGACCCTGCGGATGCTGCGCGCCGAGGCCGGCGAGGCGGCGATGGCGCGCATCGGCGCGGTGGTGCTCGCCGCGCCCGACATCGACATCGACCTGTTCACGACGAGCGTCGCGCGCCTCGGCACCGACGTGGGCAGGATCACCGTGATCTCCTCGACCAACGACCGCGCGCTGGAACTGTCGGGCGCCATCGCCGGCGGCGTCGTGCGCGCGGGCGCCGCCGACCGCGAGCGCCTGGAAGCCCTGGGCGTGCGCGTCGCCGACGCCTCCGATTACGGCGGCGGCCTGATCAACCACGACCTGTTCCTCTCGAACCCGGAGGTGCAGGGCGTGGTCCGGCGCGCCATCGCGCGGGGCGGCGGCGGGGTGTGAGGCGGCGTCACAGGGCGCGGGCGGCGAGGCCCTTCATGAGGATCGGACCGCTCGGCCGCCCGGTCGGCGAGCCGCCCTCGGGTTCGAGGGTGATCTCGAAGAGCTGGTTCGGGATCGTGCGCGGCAGGCGATCGAGGCCGAGCGCGAGGCGGTGCGGCGCCGGGGCGAGCCCGATCGAGACCGGGCCGCGCGCCCGGTCCCAGAGCGTCCACACCTGCAGGACCCGGCCGGCGGGCACGTCGAGCGGGGCTATCGGGACGAGGTCGCCGCGGCCGTCGGCGTAGGCGTTGACCAGGGCGGCCGCGCGGTTGTCGTCGGTGAGCAGCACGGCCACGAAGAGCGGTGCGGGCGCCCGCATCGCGAGGACGGCGGCGAGGGCTGCGGCGAGCGCCAGGCTCGCCGCCCCGGCGGCCAGGCCCGCTCCGCGCCAGAAGCCGAGGCTGTGCCACAGCCGTGCCAGCCGGACGGAGAAGCCCGCGGAGGCGGGTTGCGCCACGGCGGGATCGGCGTCGAGGCCCGCCTCGATGCGTCGCCACAGGGCGGCGCCCGTGGGTTGCGCCGGCGCAGTCGCGTCGAACTCGGCGAAGCGGTCGCGCCAGGCCGCCACCCGCGCGGCAAAGCCCGCGTCGGCCGCCGCCAGGCCCTCGGCGCGCTCCGCGTCCGCTCCGTCCAAGAGTCCGAGGACGTACTCGCAGGCCAGGGCGTCGTGCTCCGCCGCGCTCACGACAGGCACGCCTTCAGCGCGAGGAGCGAGCGGCGCAGCCACGACTTCACCGTGCCGAGCGGCACGCCCAGCGAGCCGGCGAGCTCGCCGTGGCTGAGGCCGTGGGCGTAGGCGAGCACGATGGCCCGGCGGCGCAGGGGCTCGAGCTGCTCCAGGCAGCGGCGGAGCGCCCCGGCCTCGGAGAGCAGCGCCACCGCCGCCTCGGGGCCGGCGTCCTCGCTCGGGCGCGCCTCGTCGACGGCGTCGGTGAAGTCCATCCGCGCCTCGCCCCGCAGGATGTTGAGGGCGCGGTTGCGCAGGATCGCGTAGACGAAGGCGCGGCCGGGGCCGCGCGCGGGGTCGAAGCGTCCCGCATGGCGCCAGACCAGCACGAAGGCGTCCTGCACCGCGTCCTCGGCGAGCGTGCGCCGGCGCAGCATGCGCAGCGCGACGCCGAGCATCCGCGGCGCCTCGGCCTCGTAGAGCGCGCGCAGGGCCGCGCGGTCGCCGCCGGCGCAGCGGCGCAAGGCTTCCTCGACCGTGGCCGCCGTCCCGGCCGTCGCCTGAGATGCCCCGTGCACGCGTCCCGCGCCCTGTTCCGATCCATGCCGAACCTACACCGGCGGTCCGCGCGCGGATGCAGCCGCGGGAAGATTATTTGGGGCTGCCTGCATCCACGGGGACGGCGGGCGGGTACCCGCGCCGCCGGCCTGGACCGGCGGATGCTGGAGACACCCATGACCATGCCTCGGACCATGCCTCGGACCGTTCTCGCCGCCGCGCTCCTGGCCTCGGCGGCCTTCGCAGGCGCGGCGCAGGCGCAGACCGTCGCCGCGCTCATAGGCGACGACACCCTCGCCTTCGTCGACGTCGGCGCGAAGAAGGTGGCCAGGACCGTGCAGGTGACGGGTGCGCCCGGCCGGCTGCTCGGCATCGACGTGCGCCCGAGCGACGGCCTGCTCTACGCGCTCGCCGCCGACGGCACCGTGCTGACCCTCGACACCGCGTCGGGCAAGGCGACGACGAAGTCGAAGCTCGACACCATGCCGCCGGCCGGCGCGACGGCGACCGTGGACTTCAACCCGGTCGCCGACCGGATGCGCGTCATCGGCTCGGACGGCACGAACCTGCGCGCCAACGTCGACGACGGCAAGGTGACCAGGGACGGCGCCCTGAAGTTCGCCGAGGCGGATGCGATGAAGGGCGGCACCGCCAAGGTGCTGGCCGGCGCCTACACCAACCCGGTCAAGGGCGCCAAGGAGACGACGCTCTACGACATCGACGCGTCCGGATCGGTGCTGCGGCAGGCGCCGCCCAACGACGGCATCCTCAACACCGTGGGCCCGCTCGGCATGCCGGTCGAGGCGGCAGCCTTCGACATCACCACCGACCCGGCCGGCAAGAGCCAGGGCTGGCTGATGGCGGGCGACACCCTCTACGCGGTCGACCTCGCGACGGGGAAGGGCGCCATGATCGCCAGGATTGGCGGCCTCCCCGGTCCGGTGCGCGACATCGCCGCGCTTCCGGCGCTGTAGGCGGGTACGGGTGGCGGCGCGCAAACCGCGCCGCTATCCCATCCGCGTCGCCATGCTCTGCGGCGGCAGCGGCTCCTCCGGCGGCACGGTCCCGGTCGCCTCCGAGCCGTCGAGGATGGCCACCGCGTCGGCCCACACGCGAAAACCGACGAGCGGGTTCGGGCCGAAGGTGTGGGTCAGCGGCACGTCGGCCGCGTCGCGCCCGCAGGCCACCATCACCCGGCCGATCCGCGGCGCGTTGTTGCGCGGGTCGAACACGTGCCAGCGCCCGCCGAGATAGACCTCCATCCAGGCGGCGAAGTCGCCGGCCGGGTGCGGCTCCGGCTCGCCGATGAAGCTGACGTAGCCGGTGCAGTAGCGCGTCGGCAGGTTCAGCGCCCGGCAGAACGCCACCGCCAGATGCGTGAAGTCGCGGCAGACGCCGCGCCCGCCGGCATAGGCGTCGACGGCGGTGCGGTCGCGGTGGGCGAATTCGTAGCCGAAGGCGAGGTGGGCGTGGACGAAGTCGCACACCGCCTGCACCCGGCCCCAGCCCGGCGGCGTGTGGCCGAACAGCCGCCACGCCTCGTCCGCCAGCAGGTCGGATTCGCAGTAGCGGCTCGGCAGAAGGAACACGATGGTCTCCGGCGGCAGGTCCTCGACGGCCCGCTGCTCCGCGTCCCACGCCGCGGGGTCGGGGGCGCCGTCGTCGGCGATCACCACGTCGGTGCCGATCGTGAAGGCGCCGGCCGGCGCGATCAGCCGGCCGCAGAGGTTGCCGAAGCCGTCGCGATAGGTCTCCACCGGCACGGCGGGGCTGGTGACGATCGCGTCCGCACCTTCAAGCGCCGCGATGCGCGAGGGGTGCACGTTGAGCATCACCACCATCGGCACGGGATAGGGGAAGGCGTAGCGCATCTCGCAACCGAGCCTGATCCGCATCCGGGGTGTTCCTTCTCGCGCGAGGGCCGGTGGGCGCGGCGCACGCCGCCGCGTCCTTGCAGGTGGCGGACCGCAGGCCCTCGGAAAGCGCGGACTTTCGGGGTTGGCGGGCCTGCCGTTCCCCCCTACAGCATCCGCGCGACGGGTTTGATACCGCTGCCGGGACGTTCTCACGCCGTCCTGCGGCGCAGGCAGGGGCGGCCCGGTGACCGGCCGTCCGCGACACGGGACGAGAGGGAAGTCAGCGATGTTCACGCTCGAGATCGACGGCACCGCGGTGGCGGTCATCAACGGCGACGAGGCGACCGCGCGCGACCTCTTCACCTGCGACGGCTTCAAGGACGACATCCGGACGATGACGAGCGAGGGCCGCCCCCTGTGGGACGGCACCGCCGAACTCAAGATCCGCGCGGCCTCCGAGGAGGAGATCGAGATCTTCGAGGACGCGCTGGCCGAGGATGACGGCGAGGGCGACTTCGAGGACGATGCCCGCCACACGCAGGCCGACGACGCGACCACCGCGGAGGGCGAGGACGAGGACGAGGCCGACATCGTCTTCCTCCTCGACATCGACGAGGCCGACGCCCTCGATTCCTGATTCTGCGCCTTGCGGGACGCCCCGGCCCGGCCGGGGCATCCGTTCAGGTTTGCGCGATCAGGTTTGCGCGATCCATGCGCTCGCCCCCTCGGCGGAGCGGAAATCCTCAAGGGCGCGGACGCGCGCCGCGGGAAGCGCCGCATTGGCCATGGTGGCGAGCGCGTGGCCGGGGCCGAGTTCGAGCACGCTCGTCGCCCCGTACTCGGCGCAAGCCTCCAGGCAGGCGGCCCAGTCGATCGTCTCGGAGATCTGGCGGGCGAGCTTGTCGCGGCCGGTCGCCGCGTCGAACACGGCCGCGCCGTCGAGGCCGGAAACGAGGCGCGGGCCGGACCGCGGCGGCGTCGCGATCGGGGCCGCGTCGAGCGTCTCGCGGAAGCGGGCCGAGGCCGCCTTAAGCAACGGCGTGTGCGAGGGCGTGCGCACCGGCAGCACCACGGCTCGTTGCGCCCCGGCCGCGAGCGCGCCGGCGCAGACCGCCTCCAGCGCCGCCCGCGGACCGCCGATCACCACGCTGTCGCGGGCGTTCCGGATCGCGAGGTGGCAGCCGTGCGCCTGCGCCATCGCCGCGACCCGCGCCTGCGGCAGGCCGCGGATGCCGGCAAGCCCGTGGTCGGGGCCGGAGGCCGCGTCCATCGCCTCGGCGCGGGCGGCGGCGAGCGCCAGCACGGTTTCCGGCGCGAACCGCCCGGCGCAGCCCCAGGCGGCGAGGTCGCCGATGCTGTAGCCCGCGACAATCGGGCGGGCCGGCGCCGCCTCGGCGACGATCGTCCACGCGGTCAGCGCCGCGACGCAGCACAGGATCTGCCCGGTGCGGTTCCCGTGCAGCGCCGCGCCGCCGGTCCGGACGAGGTCGCGCGGGTCGGCGCCGAGCAGCGGCCGGGCGGCCGCGAACACGGCCTGCGCCGCCGGCCGGCCGGCGGTGAGGGCGAACATGCCCGGATGCTGGCCGCCCTGGCCGGAGCAGAGGATCGCCAGCCTCACGCGCGCGGCGCCTCGACGGCATCGACGAACAGCGTCATCGCCAGCAGGTCGGCGGCTCCGCCGGGGCTGAGCCTGCGCGCGACGAAGGCGTGGTGGATCGCCCGCGCAGCCGCGCGCCAGCCGTCCTGGCCGACGCCGCCTGACGCGATGAACCCGGCCGCGGCCGCGCGCGCGAAGCCGTAGCCGGCCGCCCCGCCGCGGTGGAGCAGGTTGGTGTCCTCCAGCGTCGCGATCAGCGCAAGGCACGTCTCGACGCGGGCCGCCTCGGGGTCACCGGGCCGCAGGCGCCGGCCGCGGTGGAGGGCGGGCAGGCCGACCGCGTAGAGGTTCGGGAAGCCCGACGCCGCCTCCAGCGGCGCGCCGCCGACCCCGTGCCGGCGCCGGGCCCGCGCGCCGGCGGCGTGCAGCAGCACCGGGCCGTCGCGGATCTCGGCGGCGTAGCGCAGGCGGACGCGGGCGCCGAGGGCGCCGGGCCCGACGGGCTGGCCCGCGAACGAGCCGGCGGCCGCGCAGAGCAGGCCGAGGCCGAAGATCGCGCCGCGATGGGTGTTCACGCCGCCGGTCGCGTCGCGCATCGCCGCCTCGGCCGCGATGCCGATGCGCCGCAGCGCGGACATCGGCGCGTCCCGCGCACCCGCCGCCGCGAGGTCGGCGAAGTACGGCGCGATCGCGACGGTGCTCGCCTCGAACGTCGCGGCGTCCATGTCGGCATGGCTGCCGCTGTCGACGTGGCTGACGAGGCCGGGCTTCGGATAGGTGTCACGCTCGAGCCGCAGCGCCAGCACCGCCGCCGCAGCGATGCGCCCGGCGCGGTCGGCGTCCGGCTCGGGGCGGCGCGGTGCGCGGGACGGGGCAGGTGTCGGCATAGCCCCTCCTGTCGGCATGGCCCCTCGATCCGGCGGGACCGGGGATCGCGCCCTCTATCGCCGCAGCGCGGCGATCGGGCAACCGGCCGCCTGCGACGGACAACATCTCTGAACTTTGGCGCCGCCCGCGTCGTTGCCGGTCCGATCCGCGAACGTGCAAAGGAGTCCGGTGCCATGGCAGACCCGAGAAACATCGTCGACGCACTGGTGCGGGCGCGCCGGGGCCCCGCCGCCGCCGCAGCCCTCGGCGGGCTCGCGCTGATCGGCGGCCTCGCCTTCCGGGCCCTGCGCGGCACAGCGCCCGCCGCCTCCGACGGGCCGGCCGCCGCCGTGCCGGCTTCGGCCGAGGGACCCGCCTTCGCCGACGTGCCGGAGGACGAGGCGCGGCTGATGCTGCGGGCGATGGTGGCGGCGACGGTCGCCGACGGCCTCGTCGACGCGGCCGAGCGCCGTCGGCTCGACGAGGCCATGGCCGCCGCCGGCCTCGACCGCGACGGCCGGGCGTGGCTGGAGCGCGAACTCGCCGAGCCCGCGGGGATCGACGAGATCGCCGACGCGGTGGACGATCCCGAGGTCGCCGCGCGCATCTACGCCGCGGCGGCGCTGGCGATCGACCTCGACACCATGCAGGAGCGCCAGTTCCTGAAGATGCTGGCCGAGGCGCTGGACGTGCCGGCCGAGGCGGTGTCCCGCGTCGCGCGCGAACTCGCGGCCTGATCCGCCCGGTCCTCATGCCAAGTCTCATGGGTTATCACCCATGAGGTCCGGCGGACGACCGCCGCCCCGCAGTCGCGGGGCCCCATCTCGATGAGTCGGACTCATCGAGATGGGGTATTACCACCCGCCAGCCGGTGCCGGCGGGCGCGGCGGCCGAACCCGCCGGCGCTTCAGCCGGCCGCCTCGCCCTTCAGGGCGTCCAGCCCCTCGCGATAGGTCGGATAGGCGAGCGTCACCCCGAGTTCCTCGCGGATCAGGCGGTTCTGCACGCGCTTGTTCTCCCCGTAGAAGCTGCGCGCCATCGGCGAGAGGTCGGCGGTCTCGAAATCGACCTCCGGCGGCAGCGGCAGGCCGGTGAGCGCCGCGGCGTATTCCGTGACGGTCTGGGGCGCGGCCGGCTCGTCATCGGTGACGTTGTAGACCGCGCCGTTGCGCGGCCGGTCGAGGGAGGCCAGCAGCGTCGCGGCGATGTCGTCGATGTGGATGCGGTTGAACACCTGGCCGGCCTTGACGATGCGCTGGGCGCGGCCGTCGCGCAGCTTCGCGATCGGGTTGCGCCCCGGCCCGTAGATGCCCGACAGGCGGAACACCTGCACCGCCTTGCCGGTCTCGGCCCCGAGCGCCAGCCACGCATCCTCCACCGCGAGGCGCTCCCGCGAGCGCGCGCTCTTCGGGGTCGCTGGCGTCGCCTCGTCGATCCAGGCGCCGGCGTGGTCCCCGTAGACGCCGATGGTCGAGAGGTAGCCGATCCAGCCGATCCGGCTCCGGGCGATGTCCGCCCGGAACCGGCGCAGCACCGGGTCGCCGTCGCGGTCGGGCGGCACCGAGACCAGGAGCGCATCGGAGCCTGCGAGATCCGCCGGGATGCGCGGATCGTCCGCGTCCGGGCCGAAGGCGCGCATCGCAAAACCGGTCTCGGCCGTGATCGCGCGGGCCTTGTCCGCATCGGTCACGGTGGCGTGGATGGTCTCGAAGCGGCCCCGCGCGGCCTGCGCGAAGCGGCGCGCCGAGAAGCCGAGGCCGAACACGAAGAGGGTCATGGGTTCGTCTCCGCGGGCGGGTCGAGCGCGGCGCGCCACTCGGCGGCCACGTCCGGGTCGGTCTCGCCGAGCCCGTGGCGTTCGTAAAGGGGGCGGCAGGCGGCAGGCCCGAGGAGCGCGCCGCAGGCCCACACCGCCATGCCGCGCACGATCGCCGCGGGATCGGCGAGGTTGCGCATGGCGGAGGGGGCGAGCGCCGGATCGCCGGAATTGCCGACCGCGATGAGGACGTTGCGCAGGAAGCGGTCGCGGCCGGTGCGCTTCACCGGCGTGCCGGCGAAGGCCGTGCGGAAGGCCGCCTCGTCGAGGGCGGCGAGCTCCGCGAGCGGCGGCGCCGCGAACGCGTCCTGCGCCGCCATCCGCGCCTCGCGCGCGACGTGCGCGAACTTGTTCCACGGGCACACGGCGAGGCAGTCGTCGCAGCCGAACACCCGGTTGCCGATCGCCGTGCGGAATTCGCGGGCGATCGGGCCGGCATGCTCGATCGTCAGGTAGGCGATGCAGCGCCGGGCATCCAGGCGGTAGGGCGCGGGGAAGGCGCCGGTCGGGCAGATGTCGAGGCAGGCGCGGCAGGAGCCGCACCGGTCGGGCTCGGGCGCGTCGGGTTCGAGGTCGGCGGAGGTGTAGATCGCCCCGAGCAGGAGCCAGTTGCCGTGGGCGCGCGAGAGCAGCACCGTGTGCTTGCCCTGCCAGCCGAGCCCGGCGGCCTCGGCCAGCGGCTTCTCCATGACGGGGGCGGTGTCGCAGAACACCTTTACGCGGACATTGCCCTTGGCCGAGAGGTAGCCGCCGAGTTCCTTCAGCCGGCCCTTCACCACGTCGTGATAGTCGCGCCGCTGCGCGTAGGCGGCGATCGCGCCGCGGTCGCGCCGCCCGATCAGGGTCAGCGGGTCGGTCTCCGGCGCGTAATTGGTCGCGAGCATGACGATGCTGCGCACCTCCGGCCACAGGGTCTCGGGGCTCGCGCGCCGGTCGGCGCGGTCCTCCATCCAGGCCATCGTGCCGTGGGCGCCGTCCGCGAGCCAGTCCGAAAGCCGGCCGGGCAGCTCCGGAACGGCGTCGGGCCGCGTGACGCGGACGTCGCAGAAGCCGAGGCGGCGGGCGCGGGCCTCGACGAGGCGGCGCAGGTCGCGGCCCGCGAAGGTGCGGCGCTCGCTCAGAAATCCAGGTCCGCGTAATGGCCGGCCGGCGCCATGCCCGCCACCCGGTCGGCGAGCAGCGCGCGGAAGGACGGGCGCGACTTCACCCGCGCGTACCAGTCCCGCGCCGTCTCGTCCTCCTCCCACGGCACGTCGCCGAGATAGTCCACGCAGCTCAGGTGCGCCGCGGCGGCGAGATCGGCATAGGTGAGGTGGTCGCCGGCGATCCAGCGCCGGCGCGCCATCAGGTAGCCGATGTATTTCAGGTGGTAGCGCACGTTGGTGCGGCCGGCGCGGATCGCGTTCATGTCCGGCGGGCCGCCGCCGGTGGCGCTGGTCATGAACCGCTTGGCGATCTTCTCGGTCACGAGGTAGCCGGTCACCTCGGCCTCGAACTTGACCAGGAACCACTCCATCAGCCGGCGCACCTCCACGCGCGCGGCCGGGTCGTCGGGCATCAGGCGGCGGCCGCTGAGGCCGAGGCCGCGGGTCTCGTCGAGGTACTCGGCGACGATGCCCGCGCCGGGCACGACGAGGCCGCCCTGCTCGACCAGCACCGGCGTGGTGCCGGCCGGGTTGATCAGCAGGAAGTCGTCGCGCCGGTCCCAGGGGCGCTCCTCCACGAGGGCGGGCTCCAGGCCCATCTCGGCCAGGACGAGGCGGATGAAGCGGGAATTGGCGCAGAACGGGAAATGATAGAGCGTCGCCATCGAGGCCGTTGTCGGACGGGTGGGGCTGCCGGCGGGCCGCGCCGCACGGGACATCCCGCGGGACCGGGCAGGGGACGATCGTTATGGCGCGACCGTTGCCGCCCCCTTAACACGCCGCACGGAGCGCGGTAACCGCCCGTTCACCGTGATCGGCGAACGCTGCGCGGGTTCTCGCCGCGGGCGGCGATCCGATCCTCAAGGCCGGCCGGCGGCCGGCGCAACGCGAACGGTCGAGGCGGGCGATGATGGATGCGACAAGCATCGCGAAGGCGGTCGTGCTCGCCCTGGTGGAGGGCGCGACCGAGTTCATTCCGGTGTCCTCGACCGGGCACCAGCTCCTGGTCGGGCACTTCATCGGCTTCCGCTCGCCCAACAACACCTACGAGGTGCTGATCCAGCTCGGCGCGATCCTCGCGATCCTGGCGGTGTATGTCCGCCGCCTGCTCGGCATCGCCCTCGCCCTGCCGAACGAGCCCAAGGCGCGGCGCTTCGTGCTCGGCATCCTCGCCGCCTTCCTGCCGGCCGCGATCGTCGGCGGCCTCTTCTCGAAGATGATCAAGCTCTACCTGTTCAACCCGTGGATCGTCTGCGCGACGCTGGTCGCCGGCGGCCTCGTGCTCCTCGTCCTCGACGACACCGACCTCGAGGTGAGGAAGACCGACGTCTACGACTTCACCCTGCCGATGGACTTCAAGATCGGCGTCTTCCAGTGCCTCGCGATGATCCCCGGCGTGTCGCGCTCGGGCGCCACCATCGTCGGCGCGATGCTGATGGGCGCCGACAAGCGCTCGGCCACCGAGTTCTCGTTCTACCTCGCGATGCCGACCATGGCCGGCGCCTTCGCCAAGGACCTGCTCGACAACTACAAGTACCTCGGCGGCGACGACATCGGGCTGATCGCCATCGGCTTCGTCGTGGCGTTCGTCTCGGCGCTGGTCGTGGTGCGGACGGTGCTCGACTACGTCGCGCAGCACGGCTTCTGGCTGTTTGCGTGGTGGCGCATCCTCGTCGGCTCGGCGGGCTTTGCCGGCCTGATCGTCTTCGGATAGGGCGCAAGGCACCATAGGGCCGATTGCCTCGCCGGCGGGGCCGTGCGAGGCCAGGCGGATGGGCACCGGCGCGAGGCCGCTTCCGCCGCACCGCAAGGGCACCCGCGATGGAAGACCGACCGCTCGCCGACCTCTTCGAGCCCGCGACCCGCGCGCGCTGGCTCGGCCTCGTCGCGGGCGTGCTGAAGGGCGCCGACTACGAGACGGGCCTCGTCTCCCGGAGCGCCGAGGGCCTGCGCATCGAGCCGCTCTACGAGCCGGCCGAGCCGGCGCCGCAGCCGGTGCGGGCGCCCGGCCCCTGGCGCGTCGGCCAGCGCGTCGACCACCCCGACGCGGCCCTCGCCAACGCCCAGGCGCTGGCCGACCTCGAAGGCGGCGCCGACGCGCTGACCCTGGTGTTCTCCGGCGCGCCCGCGGCCCGCGGCTACGGCCTGACCGCCGGCACCGTGGACGCCCTGGAGACGGCGCTCGCCGGCGTGATGCTGCCGCTGATCGCGCTCCGCCTCGATGCCGGCGCGCGGGGCCTTGAGGCGGCCGAACTCGTGATCGACCTCGCGAGACGGCGCGGCGCCGACCTCTCCGCCTGCGACATCGACCTCGGCATCGACCCGGTGGGGACGCTGGCCGCCTCCGGCAGCCTCGGCGCGGTGTGGAGCGCGGTCGCGCCGCGGCTCGGGCAGGCCCTGAAGACCTACGACGCGGCGGGCTTTTCCGGGCGGATGCTGCTCGCCGACGGGCGCCCCTACCACGAGGCCGGGGCCGGGGAGGCCGCCGAACTCGGCGCAGTGCTCGCCACCGCCGTCGCCTACCTGCGGGCGCTGGAGGCCGAAGGCATCGACTTGGCGCGGGCCCGCGACGCGGTCGGCGTGCTGCTCGTGGCCGACGCCGACGCGTTCCTGACCATCGCCAAGGTCCGCGCGATGCGCCGGCTCTGGGCCAGGGTCGAACAGGCCTGCGGCCTCGACCCGAAGCCGCTGCGGCTCCACGCCGAGACCGCGTGGCGGATGATGACCCGGCGCGACCCGTTCGTGAACATCCTGCGCGCCACCCTGGCCGCGACCGCGGCAGGCTTGGGCGGCGCCGACGCGGTGACCGTGCTGCCCTACACCCAGGCGCTCGGCCTGCCCGACGCCTTCGCCCGGCGGGTGGCGCGCAACGGCCAGATCGTGCTGATCGAGGAATCGAACCTCGCCCGGGTCGCCGACCCGGCCGCGGGCGCCGGCGGCTTCGAGAGCCTGACGGCGCAGCTCGCCGAGGCCGGCTGGGACGCGTTCCAGGCGATCGAGCGCGAGGGCGGCATCGTCGCCTCGCTCAGCGTGGGCAAGCTTCAGCGCCGCATCGAGGCGACCCGCGAGGGCCGGGCGAGGGACGTCGCGACCCGGCGCGCACCGCTCACCGGCGCCACCGAGTTCCCGCATCTGGCCGAGAAGCCGGTGGCGGTGCTCGACGTGGCGCCGGTCGCGGCGAGGCCGTCGGCGGGCTTCGGCGCGGGCGCGGCGGTGGCCTGCGACGCGCTGCCGTCGCAGCGGCTCGCCGAGCCCTACGAGGCCCTGCGCGACGCCTCCGACGGCTTCCTCGACAAGACCGGCCGGCGCCCGCGCGTGTTCCTGGCCAACCTCGGCCCCGTCGCGGCGTTCAATGCGCGCGCGACCTTCGCGGCCAACGCGTTCGCCGCCGGCGGCATCGAGGCGCCGGGCAACGACGGCTTCTCAGACGACGCGGGTCTCGCAGCCGCCTTCGCGGCGTCCGGCGCCGCGCTCGCCTGCCTGTGCTCGTCCGACGCGGTCTACGCGGCGCGGGCGGTCTCCGCCGCAGCCGCGCTCAAGGCGGCCGGCGCCGCCACGATCTACCTCGCCGGCAAGCCGGGCCCGGACCTGGCGCAGGCCCTGACGGATGCCGGCCTGCACGGTTTCCTCCATGCCGGCTGCGATCTCCTCGCCCTGCTGAACGACGCGTTCCGACGGGCCGCGCGCGCCTGAGGCGGGGCGCCGGCAACCGATCCGGCCGTCGCGAGTTTCCGGCACGGACACGCTTGCCGGACCGGGACCTGATGAGGGCATCGACGCAAAGCACCGTTGCGCGACGTGGACCGCGGTTCGCGGAGAGAAACGATGCGACGACAGGAACATGCAAGCAGACGTGCGCAGCCGCGAAGGCCGGCTTCGCGGCCGTGTTCCTGAGTCTCGCCGTGGCAGGGGTCGGGCCTGCGGACGCCGCCCGGAAGGCGGTCCAGGTCCCCAACCGCTACGACGGCGCCTGGAGCATCGAGGTCATCACCGAAGCGGGCGTGTGCGACCGCGCCTACCGCTACGGCGTGCGCGTCCAGCGCGGCGAGGCGAGCTACCCGGGCGGCGACGTCACGGTCAGCGGCCGCGTCGCCGCGAACGGGGCGGTGCGCGCCACGATCTCGAACGGCTCGGCCAGCGCCAACGTCGTCGGCCGGCTCGGGCGGCAAGGCACCGGCACCGGGACGTGGAGCACCGGCAGCGGCCCGGCGTGCAGCGGACGCTGGAACGCCGAGCGCCGAGGCTGAGGCCGCAGCCGGGGCTACCTGTGACGCCGAAGCGACAGGCCGGCGGGATCGAGATTGACGGTTGCAGCGCGAGCCTCCGGCCCTGTTCCCGACAAAGTCCGTGGGGAATACTCGGCCCGGTCCGGAACCCGTTCGAGGCTTCTCCCCCCATGAAGACTCCGCTGCTCGGTGCGCTCACGCTCCTCGTCGCCCTCTCTCCCGCCACCGCGCGCGAGCACGCCAAGCCGGAGCACGCCAAGCCGGACGCGGACGCGATCCTCGCACCGTTGCAGCAGGCGGCCACCGACTGCTTCGCCGAGACGGTGATGGCCAACCCGGGGGCCGTGGCCCATGCCCGCGCCGGCCGCTGGTTCCAGGCCGCCGGGGTGATCGGCTTCCTCTGCCGCCCCGAGGTCGACGCCATGGTCGCGGCGCATGACAGGCTCCACGGGCGCGGCACCGGCGACAGGTACTTCAAGGGCGCCTACGCCCGCCACCTCGACGCACAGCTCGCGCTGCGCCTGCAGCCGCTCCTGGAGCGCAAGACCGTCGCAAGCGCCGAGCCGCCGGCCGACAAGGCCGCCGGGGACGCCGCCGGCGAGTGATCCAAGGCCGGCGGTCGCGGGCGATGGCCTACGAACTGTATGACTGGCCGACGCCCCAGGGGCGCGGCGAGTTCGTGCGCCTCGCGCTGGAAGAGGCCGGCGCCGCCTACCGCGACGTCGCCCGCGCGCCGGAGGAGGATGGGCTCGGCCTGCCGGCGCTGATGCGCCTGCTCGACGATCCCGACAACCCGCGTCCGGCCTTCGCGCCGCCCTTCCTGCGCGACGGCGACGTGATCGTCGGGCAGACGGCGGCGATCCTGCTCCATCTCGGGCCCCGCCTCGGCCTCGTCGCCGAGGCCGATCGGCTCTGGACGCACCAGATCCAGCTCACCATCGCCGACATGGTCGCCGAGGCCCACGACGCCCACCATCCGATCGCCGCGGGCCTCGCCTACGCGGACCAGAAGCAGGAGGCCGCGCGCCGCGCCGCGCATTTCCGCGCCGACCGAATCCCCGAATTCCTGGCCTGGTTCGAGCACGTGCTGACCCGCAACGGCGGCGCCCGCCTCGTCGGCGACGGCTTGAGCTACGCCGATCTCTCCCTGTTCCAGTTGATCGACGGGCTGCGCTACGCGTTTCCCAAGGCGATGGCCGGCCTGCTCCCCGACCATCCGCGCGTGGCCGCGCTCCATGCCTCGGTCGCGGATCGCCCGCGGATCGCGGCCTACCTCGCGAGCCCCCGACGGATGCCGTTCGACGAGCGGGGGATCTTTCGCCGCTATGCCGCGCTCGACGGTTGAGCGTCACGCAGCACTGGCCGGCTTCTCCCCGCGGCCGCGATAGGACAGCGCCTCGGCGAGGTGGATGCGGCGCACCTGCGCCTCGCCGTCGAGGTCGGCCAAGGTCCGGGCGACGCGCAGCGTGCGGTGGAAGCCGCGGGCGGTGAGCCGCATGCTCTCGGCGGCCGTGCGGATCAGGGCGGCGCCATCGGCATCGGGGGCGGCGACGGCCTCGATCAGGGTGGCCGGGCAGGTGGCGTTGGTGGTGCCGGCCGGCAGGCCGCTCGCCTCGAAGCGCGCGGTCTGGAGGTTGCGGGCGGCGGCGACCCGGGCGGCGGTCTCGCGCGAGCCCTCGGCCGGGGGCGGCAGGATCAGGTCGGCGGCGGTGACCGCGGCGACCTCGATGCGCAGGTCGATGCGGTCGAGCAGCGGGCCGGAGATGCGGGCGCCGTACTGCGCCATGCAGCGCTCGTTGGGGCCGCGGCGGCAGGCATAGCCCGGCTCCAGCGCCTGGCCGCAGCGGCACGGGTTCATCGCGGCCACCAGTTGGAAGCGCGCCGGATAGGTGATGCGGTGGTTGGCCCGCGCGATCATGATCTCGCCGGTCTCCATCGGCTGGCGCAGCGAATCGAGCACCTGCGGCGTGAACTCGGGCAGTTCGTCGAGGAACAGCACGCCGCCATGCGCGAGCGAGGCCTCGCCCGGCCGCGCGTTGATGCCGCCGCCGACGAGCGCCGCCATCGAGGCGGAATGGTGCGGCTGGCGGAACGGGCGCCGGTCGGACAGCCGGCCCTCCTTCAGTTCGCCCGCCACCGACTGGATCATCGACACCGCGAGCAGCTCGCGCGGGGTGAGCGGCGGCAGGATCGAGGGCAGGCGTGCGGCCAGCATCGACTTGCCGGCACCCGGCGGGCCGTTCATCAGCAGGTTGTGGCCGCCGGCCGCGGCGATCTCCAGGGCGCGCTTGGCGCCCTCCTGGCCCTTGATGTCGGAGAGGTCCGGCAGGGCCGGGCCGGGGGCGGCGATGGCGGGCACCGGCCGCGCCATCACCTGCGTGCCCTTGAAGTGGTTGGCGAGCTGGATGAGCGAGCGCGGCGCCAGCACGTCGAGGTCGCCCCCGGCCCAGGCCGCCTCCGG
>NZ_CAXTHR010000046.1:0-26537 GCF_964244095.1 uncultured Methylobacterium sp.
AGCTCGACGGTGTCGAGGCTGTCGGCGCCGAGGTCGTCGATGAAGTTGGCGCCCTCGACCACCTTCTCGGGCTCCACGCCCAGGTGCTCGACGACGATCTTCTTCACACGCTCAGCGATATCGCTCATCGTTGCTGGTCCTCGGTCTCGTTCGTTTCAAGGATGAATGGAGTGCCGCCGCTGGTCGCCCTGGCCGACGTTCGTTGAAGCGGCCGGTGACCGATCGCGCGCGGCCCGAAAAACCCGTTCGCCGATCCCGTTCGCCTTGGACTCGGAACCTGCCGGACCGTCAACCCCTCGCGCGGCAGCCGGGGTGTTAACACAGGGTTCCCGCGCTGGCGAGGGCCGGTTCACGAACCGTTCATCGGTGGGCGCCCACGCCGATTCCGCCGCGTTTTCCGCGGGATGGCGGCTTTCAGAACATCGCCATGCCGCCGTTGACGTGCAGCGTGTGGCCGGTGACATAGGCCGCCTCCGTCGAGGCGAGGTAGACCACGGCGGCGGCGACCTCGGCGCCATCGCCGAGGCGGGCCATCGGCACGCGGGCGAGGATGCCGGCGCGTTGCTTGTCGTTCAGCACCTCCGTCATCGGCGAGGCGATGAAGCCTGGGCTGACGCAGTTCACGGTGACGTTGCGCGAGGCGACTTCGGCCGCCAGCGCCTTCGTCAGCCCGACGAGGCCGGCCTTGGCCGCCGCGTAGTTGCCCTGGCCGGGATTGCCGGTGGCGCCGACCACCGAGCCGATGTTGACGATGCGGCCCGCACGCCGCCGCATCATCCCCTTCACCGCCGCCCGCGACAGGCGGAACGCGGCGGTGAGGTTCACGGCGATGACCGCGTCCCACTCCTCGTCCTTCATCCGCAGGAACAGGTTGTCCCGGGTGATGCCGGCATTGTTGACGAGGATGTCGAGCCCGCCGAGCGCGGCTTCCGCCGCCGGCACCAGCGCCTCGACGGCGGCGGCATCCGCCAGATCCGTCGGCAGCACGTGGGCGCGCCCGCCGAGTTCCCCCGCCAGCGCCTCCAGGGCCTCGGCCCGCGTGCCGGAGAGGGCGACGGACGCGCCCTGCGCGTGCAGCGCCCGCGCGATGGCGCCGCCGAGGCCGCCGGTGGCGCCGGTGACGAGGGCGTTGCGGCCGGTGAGATCGAACATGGGCATCCTTTGCTTGCGCGCCGCGCGCCGCTCAGAGCACGGGAAACGCGGCGACGTCGCCGGGGGTGCCGACGGGCGTCGCGGCGGCGCCCGGCGCGATCCGCCTGACGAGGCCCGACAGCACCTTGCCGGCGCCGACCTCGAAGAACGCGTCGATCCCGGCAGCCGCCATCGCGGCGACGCTCTCGCGCCAGCGGACGGTGCCGGTCACCTGCGCGACGAGGTGTCGGCGGATCGCCTCCGGATCGGTGACCGGGGCGGCGAGCACGTTGGCATAGATCGGCACGACGGGCGCGGCGAGCGCCACCGCGGCGAGCGCGGCGCGCATCGCGTCCGCGGCCGGCCGCATCAGGCGGCAGTGGAACGGCGCCGAGACGTTGAGCATCACCGCCCGCCTGATGCCGCGGGCCTGCGCCAGCGCCACCGCCCGCTCCACGGCGGCCCTGTCGCCCGACAGGACGACCTGCCCGGCGCCGTTGTCGTTGGCGATTTCGCAGACGGCGCCCTCGGCCGCCTCAGCGGCGATCGCGCGGGCGGCCTCGACCTCGGCGCCGATCAGCGCCGCCATGGCGCCGTCGCCGGGGGCGACGGCCGCCTGCATCGCCGCGCCGCGCACCCGCAGCAGGCGGGCGGTGTCGGCCACGCTGAGGCTGCCGGCGGCCGCGAGCGCGGAATACTCGCCGAGCGAGTGGCCGGCGACGCAGGCGACGTTCCGCGCGAGATCGAGGCCGCGCTCGGCCTCCAGCACCCGGAGCACGGCGAGGCTCGCGGCCATCAGCGCCGGCTGGGCGTTGGCGGTCAGCGTCAGGTCCGCGATCGGTCCCTCGAACATCAGGCGCGAGAGCGGCTGGTCCAGCGCCGCGTCGACCTCGGCGAACACGGCGCGGGCCTGCGGGAACGCGTCGGCGAGGGCCTTGCCCATGCCGACCGCCTGGCTGCCCTGGCCGGGAAAGATGAGTGCGCGCATGTCGTCCCGCCGCCCGCCGGTTCCGCGGAGGGCGGCGCAGTCGCACCGCCCGCCGCGGGTGTCAACAACGCAGCGCGCCACCGACAGGGCAATCGGGTGAACCCGATCGCCCTGTATCGTCTACGCCTTCGCCGCGTGCTCGCGGGTGATGAAGGCGATGCGCACGAGGTTGGTCGCGCCCGGCGTGCCGAAGGGGACGCCGGCCACCACGATGATGCGGTCGCCGATCTCGGCGAACCGCTCGCGCACGGCGAACTTGGCGGCGCGGAAGGCCATGTCGTCGACGTCGCTGGCGTCGTTGGTGACGATGGGGTGCGTGCCCCAGGCCATCGCCAGGCGCCGCGCGGTCTCGCGCTTCGGGGTGAGCGCGATCACCGTGGCGTTGGGGCGCTCGCGCGAGAGGCGCAGCGCCGTCGAGCCGGAATGCGTCCAGGCCATGATCGCCTCGAGGCCGAGCGCATCGACCACCTGGTGGGCGGCCGCGGCGATGGCGTCGGCCGCGGTGTGGTCCGGCGTCGCGTTCTGCGCCCGGATGATCGACCAGTAGAGCGCGTCGCGCTCGACCTGCTCGGCGATGCGGCTCATCATCGCGATCGCCTCCAGGGGATAAGCGCCCGACGCGCTCTCGGCCGAGAGCATCACCGCATCCGCGCCCTCGTAGACGGCGGTCGCCACGTCCGAGACCTCGGCGCGGGTCGGCACCGGCGCGGTGATCATCGATTCGAGCATCTGCGTCGCGACGACGACCGGCTTGCCGAGGCGGCGTGCGCCGCGGGTGATGCGCTTCTGCACGCCCGGCACCTGCTCCAGCGGCATCTCCACGCCGAGGTCGCCGCGGGCGACCATCACGCCGTCGGAGATCTCCATGATCTCGTCGAGCCGCGTCAGCGCCTGCGGCTTCTCGATCTTGGCCATCACCAGGGCGCGGCCGGCGCAGACCTTCTTGACCTCGGCCACGTCCTCGGGCCGCTGCACGAACGACACCGCGATCCAGTCGGCGCCGACGTTGAGGCCGGCTTCGAGATCGGAGCGGTCCTTGTCGGTCATCGCCGGCACCGGGATCACCGTGTGGGGCAGCGACACCCCCTTGCGGTTCGACACGCGGCCGCCGACCTCGACGCGGGTGACCGCGCGCGCCTCGCTCACCGCGGTGACGGTCAGCCGCAGCTTGCCGTCGTCGATGATGATGGCGTGGCCGGGCTCGAGCGCCGAGAGGATCTCGGGATGGGGCAGGTAGCACCGGTGTACGTCGCCGGGCGTCGGGTCGCCGTCGAGGACGAAGGTCGCGCCGTTCTCGATCATCGCGAAGCCGTCGGCGAAGGCGCCGAGCCGCAGCTTCGGCCCCTGGAGGTCGACCAGGATGCCGATCGGACGCTTGAACTCGCGCTCGACGGCGCGGATCGCCTCGACCTTCTCGGGCAGCTTTTCGCGCGGGAGATGGCTCATGTTGAGCCGGAACACGTCCACGCCCGCCTGGAAGAGCTTCGCGATCATCTCGGGCGAATCGGAGGCCGGCCCGAGGGTTGCGACGATCTTCGTGCGGCGGGAGCGTTTCATCGGGCCTCCTTGCGGACGGTGCGCCGCCGCGTGTCCCTTGGCGAAACATCATGAAGTCGTGACGACGGGCGTGGGGCCATGAGCACCGCACGTACGGTGCCGTCAAGGAGGGATGGTGTGCGGCGCCTCGCGGACGGGGGATCGGGCTGCGGCGACAGCCATGACGCGAACGGGACCGGCCCGTGCGGGCCGATCCCGTCTCATGACCACGAGTCTGCTCGGAGCGACGCGCGCCGAGCGGGCTCGTGCTTTACGCGAACATGTCGGGCTGGGTCGCTGCGATATGATTGTAGAGCGTCTGGAAGTGCAGCCAGCCGATGTAGTCGCTGCCGACGTGCTCGCGGCTGTAGCGAGCCGTCTTCTCAGAGATCGTCTGCGGCTTGATACCGGTCGACTCGATCAGGATCTGCTGCTTGCACGCCCGCTCCAGGGCGATGAACCAGAAGGCCGCGTCGTCGATGCTGTGGTGCGAGCAGGTCAGGAGGCCGTGGTTCTGGTGCAGCACGCCGCGGTTGCGCCCGATCTGCTGAGCAACCGAGAGGCCGCTGTTCTTCTCCACCGCGACTGCACCGGCCGACGCGCCGATCACCGCGTGGCTCTCGTAGAACGCGGCCGCGTCCTGGGAGATCATGTCGAGTTCGCGCCCGGTGGTGCACCACGCCGTGCCGTACGGGGTGTGGGCGTGGCACATCGCCATGACCTCCGGGAACTCCTCGTGCACGGCGCCGTGCAGGACGAAGCCGGCACGGTTGATCGCGTACTTGCCCTCGACGACGCGGCCGTCATGGTCGGCCAGGATCAGGTTCGACATGCGCACCTGCGAGAAGTGCATGCACATCGGGTTCGTCCAGTACAGCTCCGGATGCTCCGGATCGCGGATCGTCAGGTGACCGGCGAAGCCGTAGTCGAAGCCGTGCATCGCGAAGGCCCGGCAGGCGGCCACGAGGTGCTGCTTGCGGTATTCGCGCTCCTCGGCGTGGCTCTTGAAGGCGGGGATCTCGGGGAAGATCAGACCGGCCTGCTCGGGCTGGTAGATCGAGGTCCGCTTGCGGCCGGAACTGTCGTTGGGGAGGTCGATGGCGACGTCGCCGTCGTGGGAGTGGTCGTCGAGCATGGTGCTATCCTCTCGCTCGGGGTGGAAGGGTGAAGGGTGTCGGCGCCCGCGTCATCAGCGGTTGACGAGGTGCTTGGGCACGGTCAGCACGAGGAGACAGCCGATCGCGAGACTGGCCGCCAGCGTGTAGACGCCGAGGCTGGTCGACTTCGTCTGGTCGACGATGAAGCCGATGACGTAGGGGCTCACGAAGCCCGCGAGATTGCCGACGGAGTTCACGACCGCGATCCCGCTCGCCGCGGCGGCGCCGGCCAGGACCGCAGTCGGCAGGCACCAGAACTGGCTGATCGTCACCAGCACGCCGCTGGTCGCGACGGTGAGCGCAGCCACGGCCACGACGGTGTCGGTGCTGAACTGCACGCTGACCAACCAGCCGACCACGCCGATGAGGCCGGGGATCACGATGTGCCAGCGCCGTTCGCGGGCGGCGTCCGACAACCGCCCGGCGACGACCATGGCGACGGCCGCGACGCCGTAGGGGATCGCCGTCAGCAGCCCGATCATCAGCGGATCGGAGGTGCCCGCGTTCTTGATCAGGGTCGGCAGCCAGAAGCCGACGCCGTAGAGGCCCATGATGAAGGCGAAGTAGGTCGCGCTGAACAGCCAGACCCACCCGTTCGTGAAGCCGTCGCGCAGGCGGTGGGAGGTCGCCTCGCCCCGGTCTTTCTCGATGTTGCGCGTCAGTACGGCCTTCTCCCTGGCCGAAAGCCACGTCGCGGTCGCGATGCCGTTGTCGAGAAAGAAGAACACCGCGACGCCGAGAACGAGCGAGGGCAGCGCCTCGATCAGGAACAGCCATTGCCACCCGGCGAGCCCGTAGGTTCCGGCCATGACCTGCATGATCCAGCCCGAGAGCGGCGCTCCGATCAGTCCGGCGACCGGAATGCCCGTCATGAACAGCGCGATGATCCCGCCGCGGCGCTCGGACGGGTACCAGTAGGTCAGGTACAGGATGACGCCGGGAAACAGCCCCGCCTCGGCAAGACCGAGCAGGAAGCGCAGGACATAGAACCACGTGGGCGTGGTCACGAACATCATCAGGGCCGAGATGATCGACCACGTCACCATCACGCGGGCGATCCAGATGCGTGCACCGACCTTGTGCAGGATGATGTTGCTCGGCACCTCGAACAGGAAGTACCCGATGAAGAAGATCCCGGCGCCGAGGCCGTAGATCGTGTCGCTGAACTTAAGATCGTTCAGCATCTGCAGCTTGGCAAAACCGACGTTGACGCGGTCGAGATAGGCCGCGACGTAGCACGCGAACAGGAACGGTATCAGGCGCAGCGTCACCTTGCGGTAGACGCGTGTGGTCTCGTCGATATCGAGCCCGACGAAGGCGGCAACCCCCTGTGCCATCTCGAACGTCTCCTCATGTGTTATTGATGAAAGATTCGCCGTCTGCGCGGCGTGAGCGGCACTCTCCGGGGCCTGCGGAGGTTTGACAACCGACGAATTTTCACCGATCGGTGAATTTCATTCATGGATGGGCCGATGCGCCGGATTCCGAGCTTCCCCGCCATGCGTGCATTCGAGGCGGCGGCGCGGCTGGGCAGTTTCGCCCGTGCGAGCAAGGAACTGCACCTCACGCCGTCGGCGGTCAGCCATCAGGTCCGCGCCCTGGAGCATCAGCTCGGGCGGCCGCTGTTCCATCGTGTGAACCGAGGGGCGACGCTGACGCTCGAAGGGGAGCGCCTGCTCGTGAGCCTGTCGGGGGCCTTCGACGCCATTGAGGCGGCCTGCGCGGAGTTGAACCCACCGGCCGCGTCCCCGCTCGCCGTGCATTGCACGCCGAGCTTCGCGTCCCGGTGGCTCGGCCCCCGCCTGCCGACCTTCATGGCGGACAACCCGGCCATCGGCATCCGCCTCTCGTCGAGCGCGGAAGCCGTCGATCTCGGACGGCAGCTCGAGATCGACGTGCTGATCGCCTACGGCCGGCCGCCGCTGGGAGCCGGGCTGCAGATCATTCCGCTGGCCGCCGAAGAGATCGCGGCCCTGTGCACGCCGGACCTAGCGCGGAGCATCTCGGCGATCGATGCCGCGGCGATCGAGCGTCTCGTGTGGCTGAACTCGTCCTACAGCCCGGTGCGCTGGGCCGACTGGTTCGCGCTCAACACAGGATTGAACCCGAAGGCCTGCATCGGCCCGACCTTCGATCGCGGATCACTGGTCATCTCGGCCGCCGTCCAGGGCCTCGGCATCGCATTGGAGAGCCTGCGCTTCGCCCAGGACGAAGTCGGTTCCGGACACCTCGTCCGTCTCGGCGCCGGCGAATACCGAAGCATCTACAGGACCCTGCATTTTCTCTGCTATCGCGAGCGGGACCGGACGTTGGCCAAGATCAGGAAATTCTGCCGGTGGATCCTCGGCGAAGAGGTCGCGATCCACGAGACAGGCAGATTTTTGGACGCGCAGGACGGAGGGCGGGGCCACGGTGGTCCGGAGCCGCAGCCTTGACGATGCGCGACGCCCGTATCCGCGGCCGCACGGATCAGGGCTGCCCCGCGGCCGGCTGGTTCGGGTCGGAGAGTTGGATCGTCCAGCTCTTCTGTTCGCCGGTATCGACCTCGAAGAAGCCGTTGCGGTCGTAGCCGCGGGCGAGGCAATCCTCGATGCCGCGGATCGTGAACTCGGAATCGCGGGTGCACATCAGCGAGCGGCCGCTCCACTCGCCGCCGCGCGTGTAGTCGACGGCGAAGACGTAGTAGAACCGTGCCGCGAGCGCACCCTTCAGCAGCGTCTCGCAGGCCTTCGGCGTCAGGTCCCACCAGCCCTCCGTCACCCAGCCCTGCGGGTCGCGGTAGCCCATCGCGATCCCGATCTTGCTCGCGGTAAGGTTGCACAGGCGCAGATCCGCGCGAGCCGGCGATGCGCCGAGCAGCGCGACGGCGAGCGCCGCGCCGGTGACACGTACCCGCAACGAAAACTCCCAAAAGGAGTCAGCCGACGAGGATGATGCGGCAATCGTTAACATTGGTCTTCGTGGGGCCGGGCTGCACGAGGTCGCCGATCGCGGCGAAGAAGCGGGTGGAATCGTTGTCGGCCAGCATCGCGGCCGGATCGAGGCCCGCTGCGCGGGCCCGCGCCAGCGTCGTCGGGTCGACGAGGCCGCCGGCCGGGTCGGTGGCCTCGCCCCGGCCGCCGTCGGTGCCGTCGGTGTCGGCGGCGATCCCGGCGATGCCCGGCTCGCCGTCGAGCGCGATGGCGAGGGCGAGCGCATATTCCTGGTTGGGCCCGCCATGGCCCTCGCCGCGGATCGTCACGGTGAGCTCGCCGCCCGAGATCAGCGCGACCCTGCGGCCCGACGCCTTGACCTCGCGGGCGAGGCGGGCGTGCGCGGCCGCGACCTCGCGGGCCTCGCCCTCAAGGTCGGCGCCGAGCATCACCGGCTCGTAGCCGGCGGCCGTCGCCGCGGCGGCGGCGGCTTGGAGCGCGTCGATCGGCCGGGCGACGATGCGGTACGCCGCCCGCGCGAAGGCCGGGTCACCGGCCTTCGGCGTCTCGTTCAGCGGGTCGTTCAGGAGCCGGACCGCGGTCTCGGGCAGCGGGATGCCGCGGCGTTCGCAGATCGCGCGGGATTGAGCCAGCGTCGAGGGGTCGGGCACGGTCGGGCCGGAGGCGATCACCGCGGGATCGTCGAAGGGCACGTCGGAGATCGCGAGCGTCAGGATCGAGCGGGCGTTGCGCGCAGCGACCGCCAGCCGCCCGCCCTTGATGCGCGAGAGGTGCTTGCGCACGGTGTTGATCTCGCCGATCGGCGCGCCCGAGCGCAGCATCGCGCGGGTGATCGCCTGCTTCTCGGGCAGCGTCAGGTCGCCGGCCGGCGCGATCCAGTTGGCCGAGCCGCCGCCGGACAGGAGCACCAGCACCTCGTCGTCGGGGCCGGCGGCGGTGGCCAGCGCCAGCGCGGCCTTCGTCGCGGCGATGCCGGCCTCGTCCGGGACCGGATGGCCGGCCTCGACCATGCGGATGCCGGGCGCGTCCTGCCCGTAGCCGTGGCGGGCGACCGCGAGGCCGACGATGCGGTCGTCGCCGAGGCCGTGCTGCTCGCGGTAGAACCGGCTGGCCACCGCGGCCATGCTGCCGCCGGCCTTGCCCGCGCCGAGGATGATCAGCCGCCCCGGCGTCGGCGGCGGCAGGTGGGCGGGCAGGCAGGCGTCGGGGTGGGCGGCGGCGATCGCGGCGTCGAGGAGGCCGCCGAGCAGGGTCCGCAGGGCGCCGATGGCGGGATCGGTCTCGAGCGTCATCGGGCGTCCTCGTTCGTGCGGTGCCCGCCTCGGCGGCCCGCGGGGGTGACGGGCTCAGGGCGGCGGGCCTGTTTCTTGCCGTGGGCGCACGATCCTTGATACGTGGTCTGCCCGAGCCCCGCCGCGACGGCAAGGGCCCGATCGCGGCTCGCCGGAGCCCGCGCGAAACGAACCGGACCCGTGACCCTGTCCCAGAGCGCAAGCCCCCCTCCGCCCCATCCCGTCGAGACGATCCCGGGCGATCCGGCCTGCGGCCTGATCCTGGTCTGCGACCACGCCTCGAACCACGTGCCCGACGACATCGCCCTCGGCGTCCCCGAGGGCGAGTTCCGCCGCCACATCGCCTACGACATCGGCGCGGCGGGCGTGACCCGCGGGCTGGCGGCCCGGCTCGGCGCGCCGGCGATCCTCACGAACTTTTCCCGGCTGATCATCGACCCGAACCGCGGCCGGGCCGACCCGACCCTGGTGATGCGCCTGTCGGACGGCGCCGTGGTGCCGGGCAACGCCCGCATCGACGAGGCCGGCAAGCAGGCGCGCATCGCCCGCTTCTACGATCCGTTCGACCGCGCGATCGACGCGGCGGTGGCGGCCGCCGACGCCGCGGGCCGGCCGCCGATGATCCTGACCCTGCACAGCTTCACCCCGTTCTGGCGGGGAGAAGCGCGTCCCTGGGAGGTCGGCATCCTCTACGACCGCGACGAGCGCCTCAGTGCACCGCTGATCGCCAGCCTTCGCGCCGACCCCGCCGGGCTGACGGTCGGCGACAACGAGCCCTATGGCGGCGGCTTGCCGGGCGACACCATCGACCGCCACGCCACCGTGCGCGGGCTCGCCAACGCGCTCGTCGAGATCCGGCAGGACCTGATCGCGGAGGCAGTGGGCCAGGACGCATGGGCGGCGCGCTTCGCGGGCCTTCTCCGGCCGTTGCTGGATCGCGCTTGACTCGGGGACGGCCCGCCACGACCTCAGACGGCTCCTTGAGCCTGCCCGCGAGACGCCAGATGACCGAGATCGATCCGAAGACGCAGACCGAGCTGGAGGCGGCGGTCTACCGGCGCCTCGTCGCGCACCTCCGGGCGCGCACCGACGTCCAGAACATCGACATGATGAACCTCGCGGGCTTCTGCCGGAACTGCCTCTCGAACTGGCTCAAGGACGCCGCCGACGCGAAGGGTCTCGAGCTCACCAAGGACGCCGCGCGCGCGGCCGTCTACGGGATGCCGTTTTCCGAATGGAAGGCGAAGCACCAGACCGAGGCGAGCGCCGAGCAGCGGGCGGCCTTCGCCAAGGCGGCGGCCGAGCCGCATTGAAAGGCGGCGGCCGAGCCGCACCGGGGCGGCCAAGGCTAAGGTCCCGGTAAGGTTGCTCGCCTAGGAACCGGGGGCATCCAGGAGAGACGACCATGAACGCCCATGCCATGCCGACGACCGCCGACGTGTCATCCTCCGAGGGCGTGGCGGCGGACGAGCTGCGCCAGTTCATCGAGCGCATCGAGCGTCTGGAGGAGGAGAAGGCCGGGATCGCGGGCGACATCAAGGACGTTTTCGCGGAGATGAAAGGCCGGGGTTTCGACGCCAAGGCGGTCCGGTCGATCCTTCGCATCAGGAAGAAGGATCACAGCGAGCGTCAGGAGGAGGAAGCCATCCTCGAACTCTACATGCAGGCGCTCGGCATGGTGGGATAGCGACCCGCGGCCCTGCGATCCTCACGGCTCCATCCACCACCCGACGCACGGGGCCGGCGGAAACGATCACGGCCGACGGGCGCCCGAGGCAGCCAGCCCGTCGGGGTGACGACGCTTCGCCCATGGGCGGGGCGGAGGCCTGCCGTGAACCGCACCCGGTCGCCTTCGGCCGCGACGCTCACCGTGGTCGGGCCGGAAGGACTGCTCTGCGCAGGCGTTTACAGGGTCGAAGGACGGCCGAGACGCATATTTGCAGATCCGGTCGTCGACTTTAGTGACTCATGTCCGCCGCGCCGAAGACTTATGATCGCGTCGAACCACCGGCTGTCCGGCCACCTCGGCGCTCGAAACGCGACCCGCCCGAGGTGCCGTCGGCATCCGCCTCGGCGGGAGACGAGTTCGGTGAATCACAGCGCCATCGATGGCCGGGACGGCGCCGTCCTGAACGAGATCTTCGCGCTGCCGACCGCGACCGGCCTCGCGTGGTCGAGGGCCGTCAGGCTCGTCGGCCGGATCGGACGCGTGAAGCAGAAGAACGAGGCCCATTACGTCTTCGACTTCGGCGAACGGCAGGCCGTCTTCGTGCGGCCGACGACGGCGGACATGCCCCCGCCCGATGTGGATCGCCTGCGCCGGCTGATGGCGGATGTCGGGCTTTCCGGCCGGCGAGCGATCTGACGGAGCGGTCTCCCGGCGGCGAACGGATCAGCCGACCGAGACCCGATCCTGTCCCGCGGCGTCCTCGGGCTGCAACCTGGCGCCCTGTTCGTGGATGCATTGGGTGATGTGGGTCAGGACGACCCGGATTCGGGGTGTGTCGCGGTTGTCCTTGTGCACCAAGAGCAGGACGTCGGCGGCGGGAGGAGCGGTCGGCACCGGGAGACGGATCAACCCCCGCTCCCCGTCGGCCCGGAACCGAGCCAGGCATGCCAGACCGCCGCCGTTGGCGGCAGCGAGCACGGCCGCCTCGTGGCTGCTGGTCTGAAGCACCGCCCGCGCGCGGGAGGCCAGTTCGGTGAGCCAGCCCGTCTGGGTCATCTCCTGGTTGTCGTCGAGCTGGGTGATCAGGTAGTGCCCCGGGCAGCCGTCCTCGAAGGCCACCTCCCCGTGATCGTGCAGGTATTGGGGCGATGCGTACAACCCGAACGCGATGCCGCCGATACGGCGCACGATGAGGTCGTGCTGCTCGGGCTTCCGCAAGCGCACGGAGACGTCGGCCTCGCGCATCGACAGGCTGAGCTCCCGCTGGTTGGGAATCAGCTCGATCATGATGTCGGGATGCACCGCATGCAGCCGGGCGAAGCTCGGCGCCAGGACGTGGGCGGCCATCGTCTCGGCGCAGGTCACGCGGACGAGCCCCCTCAGACGGGCATCGCGACCGCTGACGTCGCGTTCGAGCGCGATGGCCTCGGCCTCCAGGCGTTCGGCCTTCTCGCGCACGTCGACGCCGGCCAAGGTCGGCACGTAGCCGTCCGGCGTGCGGTTCAGCAGACGCACCGCCAGGGTGGCCTCCAGCGAGGTCAAGCGTCGTCCCACGGTCGATTGCGAGACGTGCAGGACCTTGGCGGCCGCGGAAAGGCTTCCGTGCCGAGCCAAGGCTAGGAAAAATCTCAGATCATCCCAGTCGAGCATCGGCAGTCCGCCATCCGTTTCTGCATTCCCCCTCGTCAGTTTTGGTTGCCGACTTATCCGTGGAGAAGCTTAGACTATCCGGCAACCGCTGCCTACGGATCAAATATTTTGGAGGGCGTCGGACATGCATATCGCAAATCGTCTCCGAGAGGGAAACAAACGATGGTCAAGCCTCCCGCCCAGCCCGGCATCCCGCCCCCGGCTTTGATGAGCAAGCGCGAACTCGACATCGTGGTCGCCAAGGGCAAGGCCGATCCGACCGCGATCCGGACCCTGCGCTGCCGCACGGTGGCGCAGGGGCGCCTGCACCAGCTCAACTACATCCGGGATCTGCCGCCGCAGCCGGTGATGGAGGACGAGCCCGAGGGCCTGCTCGGCGAGAGCACGGCACCGAACGCCTCGGAGGCGCTGCTCGCCGCGTTCGGCTCGTGCCTGTCGATCGGCATCCACGCCAACGCCCTGGCGCAGGGCATCCCGATCCGGTCACTGGAGCTGAACGTCGAGGCCGACATCAACATGACCTCGGTCTGGGGGACGGGCGACCTCCATCCGAAGACCATCGGGTTCGAGACCATCCGCGTCTCGGTGCGGATGGATGCGGATGCCTCGCGAAAGACCCTGGCCGCCCTCGTCAATCATACGGTTCTGTGGTCGCCGGTCGCGAACACGCTGCACAACCCGGTCCACCTCGACGTGACCCTCGCATCCGTCCCCGCCGAAGCCTGAACGAGGTCCGCCATGACCGCGACATCGTTCCTTCTCGCGGCCGGGCGTCACGATGCTCTGCCATCGACGGACGGTTCGGGCCACCTTGCGTTCTTCGCCCATCGGCCCGGCGTGATGCCGGAGCCGCGTCTTCCCGGCGCGGCGCTCCACGATCGACCCGACCTCCTCGGCGAGGCCGGGAGAGGCACACCGGCCTCGACCGCCGGCGAGGAACCCCCGTGGTTCACGCACAGGGCAGGACGCATCGGCTCGTGGACCCTGGACCTGGCGACGATGGGGCTCGACGCGTCCGAAGGATGCAAGGAGAACTTCGGACGCGGTCCCGACGCACCGTTCACCTACGAAGCGTGGATCGCGGCGATCCATCCGGACGACCGCGCGCGCATGCAGGCCGCCGTCGCGGCGTCCGTCGTGGGCCGGACCACCCACGACATCGAGTACCGCATCACGTCCCCGGAAGGCGAGGTTCGCTGGATACAGTCCCGCGGCCACGCCGCGTATCGGATCGACGGCGTCCGGTCGGCCATCGCCGGCATCACCCTCGACATCACCGAGCGCAAGCGGGCCGAGGCGCATCGTGACCTGCTCGCGCGGGAGCTCGGTCACCGGGTCAAGAACACCCTCGCGACCGTGCAATCCATTATCCGCCAGACGCTGCGCAGGGCGACCTCGCTCCAGGACGCCGAACTCGCCCTCGAAGCGCGCATCCGCTCCCTTGCGGCGGCGCACGACGTGCTCATCCGCGACGGTTGGGAAGATGCAACGCTTGCCGAGGTCGTGGCCGTGGCGCTTCGTCCGTTCGGGGTCGAGCAGGAAGGGCGCTTCACGCAGGGCGGTCCGACCGTATGGCTGGCATCCCGGGTCGCCGTGGCCTTCGCCATGGCGCTCCACGAACTCGCCACCAACGCCGTGAAGTACGGTTCCCTCTCCATCGAGACGGGGCGGGTCGCCCTGAGCTGGGACATCGTCGAGGGGTCGAGCCCCGAACGGCTCCGGTTCCGCTGGCAGGAAAGCGACGGGCCGCCGGTGTTGCCGCCCACCCGAACCGGCTTCGGTTCCCGCATGATCGAGCGGGCCTTGTCCGTCGAGATCGGCGGGATCGCCAGGATCGACTACTGGCCGCACGGCGTCGTGTTCACCGCCGAGGCACCGCTCCCCGAGGTGCGGAAGGATTGACCGCCGGTCATGGCAGGGTTCCGGCGGAAGCGGGAGGCGATGTCGGGTCTTCGACGTGACCTCGGGCGCCCTTCGCCCCTCCGGTTCGGCGTCCCGGCGGACGCCCTTAGCCGACCTTCGCCAGCGCCTGCGCGATGTCGGCGATCAGGTCCTCGACGGTCTCCAGGCCGATCGACAGCCGGACCGTGTCGGGCCCGACGCAGGCCGCCGCCTTCTCGTCGTCCGGAAGCTGGCGATGCGTGGTCGTGGCCGGGTGGATCGCCAGCGACTTGATCTCGCCGATGTTCACGAGGTGCGAGATCAGCTCCAGGCTCGTGATGAATTTCAGCGCCGCCGCCTCGCCGCCCTTCAGGGCGAAGGTGAAGATCGCGCCGGGCCCCTGCGGCACGTAGCGCCGCGCCATCGCCTCGCCGGGCTGCCCCGGCAGGCCGGGATAGCTCACCCAGGCCACCGCCGGATGGTCCTTGAGGTAGGCCGCCACGACCCGGGCGTTGGCGCAGTGGCGTGCCATCCGCAGCGGCAGGGTCTCGATGCCGGTGAGCGTCAGGAAGGCGTTCATCGGCGAGAGCCCGGGCCCGAGGTCGCGCAGGCCGAACAGGCGGCAGGCGACCGCGAACGGGTTGTCGGGGAACCGCTCGGTGATGACGAGGCCGTCGTAGTCCGGCCACGGGCCGGTGATGAGGTTGTAGTGTTCGGTCTTCGCCCAGTCGAAGCGGCCCGCATCGCAGATCACGCCGCCGATGGTCTGGCCGGAGCCGCCGAGGAACTTCGAGGTCGAGTGCACGACGATGTCGGCGCCGTATTCGATCGGCCGGATCAGGGCGGGCGAGGCCAGCGTGTTGTCGACGACCAGCGGCAGGCCGTGGCGCTTGGCCACCTCGGCGATGCCGGCGATGTCCATCACCGTGGCGCAGGGGTTGACGATCGACTCGCAGATGATCGCGCGGGTGTTCGGCGTGATCGCCGCCTCGAAATCGGCCGGCGTCAGGCCCTTGGCGAAGTGCGGCTTCAGGTCGTAGCGCCCGTCCAGCCGCCGCATCAGCCCGAGCGAGCCGCCGAACAGCCGCGGCGAGGCGACGTAGGCGTCGCCGCTCCGCATCAGGGTCAGCAGGACGAGGAGCAGCGCCGACTGGCCCGAGGACACCGCGACGGCGGCCTTCGCGCCTTCGAGCGCCGCGACCCGCCGCTCCAGGGCGGCGACCGTCGGGTTCGAGCCGCGCGAGTACGAGAACCCGGTGCGGCGCATGTTGAAGATGTCGGCGGCCTGCTCGGTCGAATCGAACACGAAGCCGTTCGTGAAGTAGATCGGCTGCACCCGCGCGCCGGTGGCCGGATCGGGCGCCGCGCCGGCATGGATGGCCTGCGTGGCGAAGCGGTGGGTTCGGGGCGTGTCTGTCATGGCGTTGGGCTCGGTCCTCGGGCAGACCCCTATCACGCCGGACCGGGGCGCGGGCACCCGCGGCGACGCATGGTCGCCGCCCGGGGACGGGCTCAGGCGGCGCGGTTGATGAAGGCGCGCAGCGTCCGCACCAGCGTGTTGGGCTCGTAGGGCTTCGGGATGAAGCGGGCGCCGTCCGGCATGTCGTAGGGGCCGGGGGTGCCCATTCCTGAGACCACCAGCACCGGGATGCCGGGCCAGCGGTCGGCCACGAGGCGGGCCAGGGCGAAGCCGTCCATGGAGCCCTGGGGCATGTCGACGTCGGTCATCAGGACCTCGACGTCGTCGCGGTTCTCCAGGACCTTCAGGGCCTTGTCCGCGTGGCTCGCCTCGAGCACCGTGAAGCCCGCATCGCTCAAGGTGTCGGCGGCTTCCATCAGAAGAAGGCCGTCGTCTTCCACGAGGAGAACCACGGGTTGCTCTGTCGGGCTGTCGGTCATCGGGCCTGCGGGCGATGTCTCTTGAACCGGAGCACCGGGGCCTATTCCCCGGGCTTGCCCCCGTCAAGGCGACCGCTCACGGCGCGCGCGGGGCCCACAGGATGAGCGCGGCGCCGGCGAGGCAGATGCCCGCGCCGGCGAGGTCCCAGCGGTCCGGCCGCTGGCCCTCGACGGCCCAAAGCCACCCGAGCGAGAGCGCGATGTAGATCCCGCCATAGGCGGCGTAGGCACGGCCGGCCGCCTCGCTCTCGATCCGCGTCAGCAACAGCGCGAACAGGCCGAGCGCGAGGCCGCCGGGAACGAGCCAGAGCGGCGAGCGCCCGAGCCGCAGCCAGGCCCAGGCGGAGAAGCAGCCGGCGATCTCGGCGAGCGCCGCCGCGACGTAGAGGAGGAGGGTGGACACGCGCCCAGCCGTCTCACGCCCGGGCGCGCCCGCCAAGGGCGTCCGGCGAGGGGCTTTGCGGATGCTTTGGAGGGGGCTTCGCCCATCCCTGCGCCGCCACGGATCGGGTCAGGCGGCCCCGACCGACGCCAGCGGCGCCGCGAATGTCAGCACCGCGCCCGACGGCGGGAAGGCGAGGCTCACCGCGCCGCCGAAGCCGTGGCTGAGGCTGCGCGCGATCAGGCGGGTGCCGAAGCCGGTCCGCGTCGGCGGCGAGACCGGCGGCCCGCCGCTCTCCTCCCAGCGGAAGCGAAGCGTCGCCGCGGCACCCGCGCTTTCGACCGCCCACGTGACCGCGACCTGCCCGGTGCCCGTCGACAGGGCGCCGTACTTGGCCGCGTTGGTGCCGAGCTCGTGCAGCATCAGCGCCAGCGTGAGGCCGTGGCGGGCACCGAGCGTCAGGTCCGGCCCGCTCACCACGAAGCGGCCGGGCGCGCCGTCGCCGTGGAGCGCCACCGCGCCGGCGACGAGGCCGGCGAGCGAGGCGCTCGCCCACGCGCCCTGCATCAGCACGTCGTGGGCCTGCGCGAGCGCCAGCAAGCGGGCGCCCAGCGCCTCGCCGGCTTCCTCGAGGGACGCGGCGTTGCGCAGGGTCTGCGCCGCCACGGCCTGGACCAGGGCGAGCGTGTTCTTCACCCGGTGCGCGAGTTCCTGCATCAGCAGGGTCTGGCGCGCCTCGTTCCGCTTGAGCTCGGTGATGTCCCGCGAGACGGCGAGGATGCGTTCGGGACGGCCGTCGGCGCCGTCGGTCGGCGTCACCGCGATGTCCCACCACGTCGCCGCGTCGTCGTCCGGCCCCGTCCCGAGAACCGCCTGGAACCGGCACGGCCGGCCCGCCCGGGCCTCCTCGAGGGCGCGCAGGATGGCGGCGCGGCTGTCGGCGCAGGTCCAGAAATCCAGCCACGGCCGGCCGACGAGAGCGCCGACATCCACGGCCCCGAGGACCCCAGGCCCGTTCTCGCTGACGGTGACGAGCCGGCCGTCGAGGTCGAGGACCTTCACGAAGTCGGTCGTGGTCCACAGGATGCGGCGGTTGAACTCCTCGGTGGCGCGCAGCTTCGCGTTCAGCGCCTCGGCGTTGGCGAGCCGCGCGGCGCCGTGCTCCAGGTCGCGCCGGCAATGCGCCACGGTGCTGTCCGCCTCGGCCCGGAGCCGGGCGGCTTCCGCGACGATCCGACTCGCCTCGATCCGATGGGCGCTGTGCTCCGAGACGTAGATCCGGCCGAGGCGGGCGTTGCGCTCGGCTTCGGCGGCGGCCAGCCGGGTCGCTTGGCCGAGGAGCGCCCGCAGACGGTCATTCTCGGCTTCGAGCGCGGACAGGCGCCGCTCGGCGAGCGTGGTCTCGAAGGCAGGAAACCCGAACACCGTGCCCGCGTCCATGGCATGCCCCCGTCCAGCGCCCGTCGCCGGCGGGCTGATCCACGCGGCGTGTGACGGCGCATCGACCCGCCGAGGCGAGACGTGGCGAAGGGATATCGGGATTTGGACAGGGCGGCGGACGGCTCCGCTTCTGACCCCGCCCCGATCCGCATCCTCGCGATTCGGTGGGCAGTAAAACGTATCATGCCGATACGCCGCCGCAAGCCACGATTGCAGTCCGGGGACGGAAAGCCGCAGCGAAATTCTGTATCCGATCGCCGGCTTGATCTGTCTTAGCCGTCACGTCTCATGGGTCATGAGGACCGCGGACGACCGCCGCCCCGCCGTCGCCGCAGCCGGGCCGCGACGCGCACATCCGACGTCTGGTCTTATTTCTTTCGGCCGAGCAGCACCAGCCAGCCGACGCCGAGGGTGAAGACGATCAGGCCAATGGTCACGAAGGCCGGCGTGCCGAGGTCGATCAGGCGCGGTGCGAGCTGGGTGGCGAAGGCGGCGACCACCAGGGCGACGGCCACGCGCGCGGCCGCCCGCTCGATGCCGCGGGTCACCTTGTCGAGGCCCTTCACTTCGATCTCGACGGTGACGCGGCCTTGCTTCAGCCGCACCAGCATCAGGTGGATGAGCGTCGGCAGCTCTGAGGCCGCACCGTAGAGGCCGACGCCGAGCGCCTCGGCCTTGGTCTTCAGGCCGTCGAGGGAGAACTGCGTCCGCATGCTCGCCTTCACCGTCGGCCCCGCGGCGGCGAACAGGTCGAAGTTCGGGTCGAGGTGGCGCATCACGCCGTCGGCGGTGACGAGCCCCTTGAACAGGATCGCGAGGTCGGTCGGCATCGCGAGGTCGTTCTCGCGCGCCATGGTCATGAAGTCGGTGAGCACGAGCCCGAGGTTGAGCGGGATCGAGGAATGGCTCTCGACGAAGGCCTGTGCCGAGCCCTCCAGCCGCGTCATGTCCGGGTTGCTGGTCCCGGTCCAGTCGAGCAGCACCGCCATCAGCCCGTCGGCGTCCTGCTTCAGCATCGCCCCGATCAGGACGAGGAGCTGGGTGCGCCGCTTCTGCGACAGGCGGCCGATGATGCCGAAATCGATGAAGCCGATGCGGTTGCCCGACATCGCCAGCATGTTGCCTGGATGGGGGTCGGCGTGGAACACGCCCTCGATCAAGGCCATCTTCAGGAAGGCGTCGGTGCCCTTCTGCGCGAGCAGCTTCTTGTCGACGCCGGCGGCCGCGAGCCGCGCCTCGTCGTTGGGCGGGATGCCGTGGATGAACTCCTGCACCAGCACCCGCTCGGAGCACCAGTCCCAGTGGATCTTCGGGAAGACGATGTCCTCGCGGTCGGCAAACAGCGAGGCGAGCAGCTCGCAGTTGCGGGCCTCGTTCATCAGGTCGAGCTCGCCGTTCAGGCCGGCGGCGAGGTGGCGCATCTGCTCGCGCGGCTGGTAGCGCGCCATGTCCGGCCACTCGCTCTCGACGATGCGCGCCCCGTGCGCCATCAGGCGCAGGTCCGCGTCGATGACCTTGCGCAGGCCCGGCCGCAGCACCTTGACGATGACGTCCTCGCCGGTGTGCAGCCGGGCGCGGTAGACCTGCGCGATCGAGGCGGAGGCGATCGCCTCGGTGTCGAATTCGGCGAAGACCTCCTGCGGCGGCGCCCCGAGGTCGGCCTCGAGCTGCGGCCGGATCGTCTCCCAGGGCACCGGCGAGACCTGGCTGTGGAGCTTGGCCAGTTCCTCGGTCCACACCGGCGAGAGCAGGTCGGGCCGGCTCGCGAGCACCTGCCCGAACTTGATGAAGGTCGGCCCCAGGGCCTCGATGGCGCGGCGCAGGCGCTCGGGTTCGGACAGGCGCGTCACGTCCACCCGCGGCTTGCGCCGGGGCAGCATCGGGATGTAGCGCAGCCCCAGCCGGTCCACGACCTTGGTCACGCCGAAGCCGATCAGGATCGCGGCGATCTCCGACAGCCGCTGGCGGTCGCGCGCGGCAACGAAGGCGGTCTTCAGCATAGAGCGGGTCGATCCGTGCGGGCGGGGGAGGGAGCCTGCCCCGACAGCACGAGCATCGGGTCTTTTTTAGGGTCGGCGCAGATCGCGCCATGCGGGTCGGGCAATCGGGTGAAATCCGGGGGCGGCGGCGTCTTGCGTCGCTCTCCCGCCGGGGCGTACACGGCGTTGTCGCGGCCCGCTTAGGTTCTTGGCCTGTCGCAGGTTTTTTCGCAAAACCGCGGGGCACTTTTGCGAAGCCTGTCTAGAGGAGACGACGATGACCGACCGCCTGCCCGGCTTCAACACCCTGGCGATCCACGCGGGCGCGAGCCCCGACGCCGCCACCGGCGCGCGGGCGACGCCGATCTACCAGACCACGAGCTTCGTGTTCGACGATGTCGACCATGCCGCCTCGCTGTTCGGGCTCCAGGCGTTCGGTAACATCTACTCGCGCATCACCAACCCGACCAACGCCGTGCTGGAGGAGCGCATCGCCGCGCTCGAAGGCGGCACCGCGGCGGTGGCGGTGGCCTCGGGCCACGCCGCCGAGTTCCTGACGATGCACGCCCTGATGCAGCCGGGCGACGAGTTCGTTGCGGCCAACAAACTCTACGGCGGCTCGATCAACCAGTTCAACCACTCCTACAAGAACTTCGGCTGGGGCGTGGTCTGGGCCGACACCGACGACCCGTCCTCGTTCGAGCGTGCGATCACCCCGCGCACCAAGGCGATCTTCTGCGAATCGATCGCCAACCCCGGCGGCGTCATCACCGACATCGCCGCGCTCTCGGTGATCGCGAAACGGCACAACATCCCGCTCATCGTCGACAACACCATGGCGACGCCGTACCTGATCCGGCCGTTCGAGCACGGGGCCGACATCGTCGTGCACTCGGCGACCAAGTTCCTCGGCGGCCACGGCAACTCGATCGGCGGCCTCGTCGTCGATGGCGGCACGTTCCCGTGGGCGGGCGACGCGCGCTACCCGATGATGAGCCAGCCGCGGCCGGAATATTCCGGCATGGTGCTGGCCGAGACCTTCGGCAATTTCGGCTTCGCCATCGCGATCCGGGTGCTCGGCCTGCGCGACCTCGGGCCCGCGCTCGCGCCGTTCAACGCCTTCCTGATCCTCAACGGCATCGAGACCCTGCCGCTGCGGATGCAGCGCCACTGCGACAACGCGCTCGCCGTGGCGACGCACCTGGAGACGCACCCGGCCGTGTCCTGGGTGAGCTATCCCGGCCTGGAGGCCGACCGGTACCACCAGCTCGCCCGGCGCTACACGCCGCTGGGCTCCGGTGCGGTGTTCACCGTCGGCCTCAGGGGCGGCTACGAGGCCGGCGTCAAGCTGGTGGCCGACTTGCAGCTGTTCTCGCACGTGGCCAATATCGGCGACACGCGCTCGCTCGTCATCCACCCGGCCTCGACCACCCACCGCCAGCTCACCGACGCGCAGAAGACCGCCGCCGGTGCCGGCTCGGAGGTGGTGCGCCTGTCGATCGGGCTTGAGGACCCGGCCGACCTGATCGAGGATCTCGATGGCGCGCTCGGCGCGTAGTCCGGCGGCCCGGCCCGGCAAGCGTCGCGCGGCCAAACGGCCCACGCCGCGGCAAATCCGGAACTAGGCCGTCGGCGCGGCGGTAGCCCCCTCAGGTGTTCATCACCCGAGAGGATTTCCTATGTTCATGCGCATCGACAAGCTCCAGGCCGAGCTTCCCCTGCCCAAGCGGCCGGACCCGAACGCGGCCGCGGCCCTTCAGGAGCTGCTCGGCGGCAAGTACGGCGAGATGTCGACGCTCGGCAACTACATGTTCCAGAGCTTCAATTTCCGCAACAAGACCAAGCTGCGGCCGTTCTACAGCCTCGTTTCGAGCATCTTCGCGGAGGAACTCGGCCACGTCGAGCTGGTCTCGAGCGGCGTCGCCATGCTGAACAACGGCCCGGGCGACCCGACCGAGGAGGTCGACATCTCCAAGGCGCCGTTTGCCGACATGAAGGACATCCGCCTCGCCGGCAGCTTCCTCTCCAACGGCGGCGGCGCCATGCCGATGAACTCCAACGCCGCGTCCTGGAACATGGACATGGTCACGACGACCGGCAACCTGATCATCGATCTGCTGCACAACTTCCACTTGGAATGCGGCGCCCGCATCCACAAGCTGCGGGTCTACGAGACGCTGAAGGACCCCACCGGCCGCGAGGTCTGCGGCTACCTGCTGGTGCGCGGCTCCGTCCACGCCCACGCCTACGCGCTGGCGCTGAAGAAGCTCACGGGCGTCGAGATCGAGAAGATGCTGCCGACCCCCAACATCGACCTTAGCCGCATTCCGGAGTGCCAGAAGTACCTGAACGAGGGCAGCCACCGCCGGCTCTACACCTTCGGCTCGCCCGATTACCCGGAGATGGCCGGCGTGTGGTCGAACGACGAGGTCGCGCTGCCGGGCGATCCGCCGGGCAACCTCGAGATCGTCGACGGGATGCCCGAGGGCGGCAAGATGGCCGAGCTCGACGGCAATTACGGCGCCTTCGCCCCGGACTACGCCCCGCAGGAAATCTTCGAGATCGCGAGCAAGCTCTACAAGAAGAGCCGCTGAACCGATCGGCCTGCCCTGTGCGAACGAAAAGGCCCGGCGCTCCGATGGAGCGCCGGGCCTTTTGCCGGATATGGCCGCGGCCGGTCAGGCCGGGATGCGGCCGTCCGGCGTGTAGCGGTCCACCGCCGCGGGCAGTTCGCGCGCGAGGCGGGCCAGCAACTCGTCCCGCGACAGGCCGGTGCGCTGCGTCAGCACCTGGATCACGTCGGGGCCGATGGCCTTCTCGAGGTCGGGGGCGGGCAGTTCCCGGTTCGGGCCGCGGTCTACCCACGAGGACGCGGCCTCGCCGTGCCCGGCCTGCGTGAAGCGCGACAGCATCTCGCCGAGGCCGTTGTTGAGAAAGCCGCCCGCGTTGGTGGCGGGGACGCCCCCGAGGATGCGGCCGAGGTCCAGTCCCTGTCCCGCCGCGGGTCCGGGGGCCGGGCCGCGCGTCGGGGCAGGAGCGGCTTGGCTGGGGCCGGCCTGGCCGGCGTTGCCGAGCATCTCCGCGATCTTGTCCCGGTTCTGGTAGCCCGCCAGCGCGAGCAGGCCGAGCAAAGCCGTCATCGACGGAAAACCGTCACTCATCGAAAAATCCTTCCCTGATCGGACCCACCAAGCCGATGCGGCCGGGGAAGGTTCCGTCCCGACCGGCCGAGGGGGCCCGGAGCCGCCGATCGGGACCGCCGGTCAGAACCGCCGATCAGAACCGCCAGGCGGTGACCGCCTTCAGCGCGCCCGCCGCGTCCAGGCTCGGCACGGCGATGGCCGGGCGGCGCTCGGCGCGCTCCGCCGCATCGACCAGCCAGGCTGCGTCCGCCGCGCAATCGGCGCTCGCGCCGGGCAGGCCGGAGGCCAGCACCGCGCCGAGCAGGCCCTCGCCGGCGGCGATCCGGGCGGGGCGGCCCGCGCTCGGCACGTCCCGCTCGGCCTCCGAGAGGCCGGACTCGTAGGCGAGGCCGCCGTGCCCGTCCGGCACCCAGATCTCGAACCGGCCGGCAATCGGCGTACTGAGCGCGGAGAGGAACACCATCACCCAGGTCCTGCCCGGATCGTGGTCGAACGGGAGCCCGAGGCCGAGGGTGAGCCCGACCTGGCGGGCTTCCTCGCTGCGCAGGAACCGCTCGGAGCGGTAGACCTCGCGGAACACCATCGGCATCCCCGCGGCCCAGACCGCGCCCGGCAGGCCGAAGCCCTTGCCGAACCGCTTCATCCGCGAGGTCGTCTCGAACAGCTCGGCGCCGCCGTAGAAGCCGTCGTGCAGGCCGATCTGCGCGTCCTCCTCGGGGTCGTTCCGCCACACCTCGATGGCGCCGACCGCCTCGGCATCGCCGCCGCAGAGCAGGACGACGACGGCCCTGACCGCGTCGCCGGCAAAGATCGGCATCGCGACGCCGGAGGTCAGGCCGGCCTCGGCCGCCGCCGCGATGCGCCGGAAGGTCGAGGCTTCGAGGCTCTGCATCAAGACCGGATGGCGCGCGGCCCAGGCCTCGCCGGGCAGGCCCTCGCCGCGGCGGAAGCGGGTGTCGCGGCTCAGCTCGGCAAACGCCTGCAACGGCCCGTAGAGGCCGCTGCCGAGGACGAGTTCCGCGCCGTCCGGACTCGGAAGCCAGATCTCGGCCGCGCGGATGAAGGGGGCCTTGGCCACGGGCGCGACCGACGGCCCGTTAGGCCGCGATCGCCGGGCGGGCGTGCCGGGCGTAGAGGAACTCCAGCACCTCGGCGCGGCAATGGACGTAGGATTTGTCCTCGACGAGTTCGAGGCGGCGGCGCGGGCGGGCCATCGGCACGGTCAGCACCTCGCCGATGGTGGCGGACGGGCCGTTGGTCATCATCACGATGCGGTCCGACAGCAGCACCGCCTCGTCGACGTCGTGGGTGATCATGATCACGGTGTTGCGCAACCGCACCTGGATCTCCATGAGCTGGTCTTGGAGGTGGGCGCGGGTCAGCGCGTCGAGCGCACCGAACGGCTCGTCCATCAGCAGCACCGTCGGCTCCATCGCGAGCGCGCGGGCGATGCCGACGCGCTGCTTCATGCCACCCGAGATCTCGCTCGGGCGCTTGTCGGCGGCGTGCACCATGTTCACCAGCGCGAGGTTGTGCTCGATCCAGGCGCCGCGCTCGGCCTTCGACTTCTTCTTGGCCAGCACCTTGTCGACGGCGAGCGCCACGTTCTCGCGCACGGTGAGCCAGGGCAGCAGCGAGTGGTTCTGGAACACCACCGCCCGCTCCGGGCCCGGCGAGGAGACCTCCTTGCCGTCGAGCAGCGTCACCCCGGTCGAGCTTTTCAGCAGGCCGGCGACGATGTTGAGCACCGTCGACTTGCCGCAGCCCGAATGCCCGATGATCGAGACGAACTCGCCCTTTGCGACCTTGAGGTTCACGTCGCGCAACACCTCGGTGGTGGTGCCGCCGCGGGTGAAGCTGATGCCGACCTGCGAGAGGTCGAGATGGGCCGTGCCTGCCATGCTCGTGCTCCTCAGGCTGCGCTGGTGCCGCGGGTGACGAGCTGCCCGAGGGCGGCCACCAAGCGGTCGAGGATGAAGCCGATCACGCCGACATAGACCAGCGCGACGATGATCTCGCTGATATGCGAGGAGTTCCACGCGTCCCAGATGAAGAAGCCGATGCCGACGCCGCCGATCAGCATCTCGGCGGCGACGATCGCGAGCCAGGACAGGCCGACGCCGATGCGAAGCCCGGTGAAGATGTAGGGGGCGGCGGCCGGCAGCATCACCTTCATGAAGAACTCGACCGGGTTCAGCCGGATGACGGCGGCGACGTTGCGGTAATCCTGCGGGATGTTGCGGATGCCGACGGCCGTGTTGATGATGATCGGCCAGATCGAGGTGATGAAGATCACGAAGATCGCCGAGGGCTGGCCGTCGCGGAACGCGGCGAGCGACAGCGGCAGCCACGCCAGCGGCGGGATCGTGCGCAGCACCTGGAAGATCGGGTCGAGGCCGCGCATCGCCCAGTCGGACTGGCCGACCAGCGTGCCCATCAGGATGCCGACGACCGCGGCGAGCGCGAAGCCGAACGCCACCCGCTGGAGGCTCGCCGAGATGTGCCAGAACAGGCCTTTGTCGGTGCCGCCGTTGTCGTAGAACGGGTGGACGATGATGTCCCACGCCTCCGTCACGACGCGCGACGGCGGCGGCAGGCCGGCGGTCGGGCGCGAGCACGCGATCTCCCAGAAGAGCAGGAACGCCGCCAGCACCACCAGGGGCGGGATCAGGTTGACGGCGACCGTCTTCGCGCCCTTGGCGGTGACGAACGGGCGCCGGACCTTGGCCGGCGCCGCGTCGCGCGCGGCGGCTGCGAGGGGGACCTTCTCGATCGTCGAGGTGGCGGCCATCACGAGACCTTCTTGATGCCGAGGCTGGCGAGGTAGGCGGCGGGGTCGGCGGGGTCGAAGACCTTGCCGTCGAACATCGTCTCCTTGCCGCGCGACGTGCTCGTCGGGATCGCGGCGATGCCGAGCGCCTTGGCCGCCTCGCGCCACAGGTCCTCGCGGTTCACCTTGGCGATCAGCGCCTTGGTGTCGGTCTGCGCGTCGAACTTGCCCCAGCGGATGTCCTCGGTGAGGAACCACAGGTCGTGCGACCGGTAGGGGTACGACGCGTCGTCGGCAAAGAACTTCATCACGAACGGGCTGTTCTCGACGACGCGGCCGTCGCCGTAATCGATCGTGCCCTTCATCCGGCCCGCGACGTCGGCCACGGGGATGTTGATCCACTGGCGCTTAGCGACGATGGCCGCGAACTCGTCGCGGTTCTCGGGCCTGTCGCACCATTGTTGCGCCTCCAGCACCGCCATCAGCAGCGCCTTCGTGGCGACCGGGTTCTTCTCCACCCACGAGGCACGCATCGCGAACGCCTTCTCGGGGTGGTCCTTCCACAGCTCGCCGGTGGTGAGCGCCGTGTAGCCGAGGCCCTGCTGCACGAGCTGCGCGTTCCACGGCTCGCCGACGCAGAAGCAGTCCATCGTGCCGACCTTCATGTTCGCCACCATCTGCGGCGGC
>NZ_CAXTHR010000047.1:0-639 GCF_964244095.1 uncultured Methylobacterium sp.
AGGCGGGGAAGGTCGCGGGCGTGCGCAACACCTGGCGCTTCGACCCGGAGTACACGGCCTTCGTCACGCAGGGGCTCGACACCGATCACGACGGCCGGCTGACGCCCGACGAGCTGGCGGGGCTGGCCGCCGAGAACACCGCGAACCTCGCCGAGTTCGGCTACTTCACCAAGCTGAAGGTGGCTGGCCGGGACCAAGCCTTCTCCGATCCCAAGGAGCCGGCGATGCGCATCGAGGACAAGGCGCTCGTGCTGACCTTCCTCCTGCCGCTCAGGGCGCCGGTGCAGCAGGGGCGGGGCGTCGCCACGCTCGAAGTCTACGACCCGACCTTCTTCGTCGACTTCTCCTACGCGGCGGGGCCCGACGCGGCGACGCTCGCCGGCGCCCCTCAGGGCTGCGCCGCCACCCTGACGCGCCCGAAGGCCGAGCCGCCCAAGGCCGCCCAGGCGGGTTCGCCGGGCATGACCGAGGCGTTCTTCGAGGCGCTCACCGCCGCCTCGAACTACGGCGTCCAGTTCGCCGGCCGGGTGCTGGTCGCATGTCCGTAGGGATCGGCCTCGCGGTCGGCCCCACGCCCGCGCGGCTCGGGCTGCGGTTGGGGCTCGCGGGCGCCGCGATCGGGCTCGCGGCGCTCTCGGC
>NZ_CAXTHR010000047.1:649-26318 GCF_964244095.1 uncultured Methylobacterium sp.
GCCGTGCCGCCCCCGCGCTCGCCCTTCGGCATCGGATTTCGCGAGGCGGCCCCCGCCGCGACGGGCCTCGGCGGAGTGATCCTGGCCCTGCAGGCGAGCTTCGCGCGCAGCCTCAACGCGGCCGTGACCGCCCTCGGGGGCGGCGGCGACTGGGGGCCGCTGGTCGGCCTCGCCTTCGCCTACGGGGTCTTCCACGCGGCCGGCCCCGGCCACGGCAAGGCGGTGATCGCGGGCTACATCCTGGCGGGGGAGCGGGCGCTGAGGCGCGGCTGCGCCCTGAGCCTGTGTGCAGCCCTGCTCCAGGCCCTCGTCGCGGGCGCGATCGTCGGGGTCGGCAGCCTCGTCCTGAACGCCACCGCCGCGGGCATCACCCGCGCCGGACACCTCATCGAGACCGCGAGCTTCTCCCTCGTCGCCCTGGTCGGGCTCGCGCTGACGTGGCGCAAGGCCGGGCGCCTCGCCAATCTCGGCGCCCCCTGCGGCCCCGGCTGCGCCCATCTCCCCGACGCGCGGGCCTTCGACGCGGCCGATTCCTGGCGCGAGCGGGCGGGCATGGTGCTGGCTGCGGGCTCGCGCCCCTGCGCCGGGGCGGTGCTGGTGCTGGTCTTCGCCGTCTCGCAGGGCGTGGCCGGGGCGGGGGTGCTGGCGGTGCTGGCGATGGCGGTGGGCACCGCGCTGACCACGACCGCGCTCGCCTGCCTCGCGGTCTTCGCCAAGCGCGCGGCGCTCCGGCTCGCGGGAGGCCGGGGGCGGGCCGGCGTGCTGGCCCTCGGCGGCCTTGAGCTCCTGGCCGGGGCCTTCGTGCTGGTGCTCGGGATCGCGATGCTCGCCGGCCTCGCCCTCGATCTCGGCGGCTGATTCTTTCGGGCTTCGCGTCGCGTTCTCCGCGACGCACCGGCGTGACCGGCCCTCGCCATCCAGCCCTCGGCGTGCCACGCTGCACCGCCGGATCACCGAGACGCGGGATGCACGCGGACTTCCAGAGAATCCTGACTTGGCGGCTGCTGGCCGGGTCGCATCCCTTCCCGGGGCCGGACGGCGGCACCTGCATCAACGAGGCGGCGCTCGTCGCGGCGGGGCTGCCCTACGAGGCGATCCGCTCCAGCGCCGACTGCCCGCCCTGCTTCTCGCGGCCGATCGCCGCCTACGCCCTCGGCCTCAACGACGCGATGCCCGACGCCGCGCGGCCGCAGTTGATGGCGTTCGTGCTGCGGCTCTCGGGGAGCGCCGACCGGCCGGAGGTCGAGGCCGCCCGCACCCGGTGCCTCGCCCTGGAGAGCGTGCGGCAGATCCTCGCGCCGCTCTGCGCGGCGGCCGGCATGGCCGGGCACGCGCAGGCCTGCGCCGGGGCGTCGGACCTGTCGTCCGCGCTGGCGGCGGCGAAGGCGGCCGCGTGGCGCGGCGGCGCGCTGGCGCAGGCGGCCTCCCGGGCGCGGCGCTGGCGCGCGGGCGCGCTCACGGCCGCGGTCGCGCGCACCGCCACGGCCGCGCTGCGGGCCGCCGAGGACGCGCGCTGCGCCGCGGAAGTCGCCGAGGGCGCCGCGCCGTTCGTGCCAGACACCTGGGCGCGGGCCTGCGCGGTCCTCGACCGGACCCTCGGCGTCGGCCGGCAGGCGCCCGAGATCGACCCGGTCGGCGCCCGCGTCCGGCTCGACGCGGCGCGGGCGGCCGTGGCGACCGCCTGATCGATCGGATCCGCGCGGAGGCCGCGACCAGTACCGCGCGCCGAGATCCCCCACCCTGTCCCCTCATCCTGAGGCGCCCGCGCGAGCGGGCCTCGAAGGAGGGCTCCTTCGCGGCCTCCGCTGCGCGGCACCTCAGGATGAGGGGGATGGGCTGGAGGAAGCGGCCTGGACAGGGCCCAGCCGATCAGGCCGTGGCGGGCTCGGCCGCGAGGTCCAGCGCGATCGTGGCGCAGTTCTCCAGGAACGTGCCCGTGAGGTGGTAGAAGAACGTGCCGTGGCCGACCACGGCGATGGTCCGCTCCGGCCGCGCCCGCAGCCACTCCCGGAACGCGGCGACCCGGGCGTCGAACAGGTGGCGCGGCTCGACCGGGTAGCCGCCGACCTCGCAGCCGGGCTCGGCGTGCCACCACACCTCGGGCAGGTGCCCGACGTCGAGGTGGGGGAACTCGGCGGCGATCTCCGAGGCCGCCCGGCCGACGTCGCAACTGCTCTCCTGGCACTCCCGGTGCAGCACCTCGACGAGCACGCGCGGCCGGCTCGGGTGCTCGCCGAACAGGATCGCCGTGGTCTCGATCGCCCGGGTCAGGGGCGACACCACCACCAGCTCGAACGGGATGCCCTTCAGGCGCTCCCGGGCCTCCCGCGCCTGGGCCCGCCCGCGCGGCGTCAGCCGGGCGTCGAGGAGGCCGGGGTCGCCGCCGCCGAGCCGGTGCGCGGCGTTGAACGTCGATTCTCCGTGGCGGATGCAGACGATACGGGTGTTCTCTCGCATGAGGCTCGAAGGGGCTCGGGGGGATGCGGGATCCGCGATAAGCGGCGGCGAGATCAGGGGAAAGGGCTCCGACACGTTTTCCGTGCGTCCCGGGGCGTACCTGAGCGACCGTCCGCGCGCCATGTGGCGCCGGAGGCGCGCCGCGGAAAGGGCGACGCCCGGCCGCCGGCACTACGGGCCGATCCGCAGCACCTCGGTCCGGTCGCCGGCCTGCGCGAACACGGCCGGGTCGGCGCCGGTCATCCAGACCTGGCCGGGCAGCGCATCGAGGGCCTCGAAGAGCCCGGCCCGGCGGCGCGGGTCGAGATGGGCGGCGACCTCGTCCAGCAGGATCAGCGGGGCGATGCCGCTCATCGCCCGCACGAGGCGGGCGTGGGCCAGCACGAGGCCGATCAGCAGGGCCTTCTGCTCGCCGGTGGAACTGCTGCCCGCCGGCACGTCCTTGGGGCCGTGGCGGACCACGAGGTCGGTGGTCTGCGGGCCGATCAGCGTGCGGCCGGCGGCGCGGTCGCGGTGGCGCCCTCGGGCGAGCGCGAGGCGGAAGCGGTCCTCGGCCTCGATCGCCGGCCACACCGCGACGAGGTCGTCGAGGTCGCCCTCCAGCCGCAAGGCCGCCCAGGGGAAGGGCTGTGCGTCGTCGCGCCCCTCGGCGATCAGCCGGTCGAGGCGCTCGGTGGTCTCGCGGCGGGCCAGGGCCACGGCGACGCCGAGTTCGGCCGCCTCACGCTCGATCGCGTCGAGCCACTGGCCGTCGTTCGGGCGCTCCTCCAGCAGGCGGTTGCGCGAGCGCAGGGCCCGCTCCATCGCCGAGACGCGGGCGCCGTGGGCGGCATCGACCGCGAGCACCAGCCGGTCGAGGAAGCGGCGCCGGTCGCCGGCCGGGCCGCGGAACAGCCCGTCGAGGTCCGGCGTCAGCCAGACCACGCGCAGGAACTCGCAGAAGGCGACCGGCGAGGAGGCGCCGGCCCCGTCGATCCGGCAGAGCCGGCCGGTGCGCCCGTCGAGGCCCGGCGGCTCGCAGCCGGTGCCGAGGCGGTGCTCGGCCCCGTCGCGGGCGAGCGTCACCGACACGGCAAAGCCGCCCGGACCGCCGGTGCGGGCCATCGCCGAGAACTCGGCCCGCCGCAGGCCGCGGCCGGGCGCGAACAGCGAGACCGCCTCCAGGACGTTGGTCTTGCCCGCCCCGTTCTCGCCGACGAGGGCGACGAAGCGCGCGCTCAGGGGAAGGTCGAGGTCGGCGTGGTTGCGGAAGTCGCGGGCGGTCAGGCGGGTGAGGCGCTGGGCCTCCCCGTCGCTCGTGTCCGCGATCGTGGCTCCGGTCTGCGGAACCAGCGTCTCGCTCACACCCGCATCGGCATCAGCACGTAGAGCGCCGAGGCGCCCTCGCGGTCCTGGATCAGCGTCGGCGAGCCCGGATCGGCGAGCTTGAACAGGGCGGTGTCGCCCTCGAGCTGGCCGGTGATGTCCAGCAGGTAGCGGGCGTTGAAGCCGATATCGAGGCTGCCCGCCTCGTAATCGACGTCGAGCTCCTCCGTGGCGCTGCCCGAATCCGGGTTGTTGACCGAGAGCGCGAGGCGGCCGTCCTGGAGGCCGAGCTTCACCGCGCGGCCGCGCTCGGACGAGATCGTCGAGACCCGGTCGACGGCGCGCGCGAACGCCTCGCGCTCCACCGTCAGGCGCTTGTCGTTGCCCGCCGGGATGACGCGCTGGTAGTCGGGGAAGGTGCCGTCGATCAGCTTCGAGATAAGGGTGACGCCGCTGGCGAAGCGCAGGCGGATCTTGGCGGGCGACAGGTCGACGGCGACGCTCTCGCCGCCGTCGTCCACGAGCTTCTGGATCTCGGCGACCGCCTTCCGCGGCACGATGATGCCCGGCATGCCGGCGCTGCCTGAGGGCGCCGCGATCTCGACGCGGGCCAGCCGGTGGCCGTCGGTGGCGACCGCGCGCAGCTTCAGCCCCTCCGCCTCGATCGTGTGCAGGTAGATGCCGTTGAGGTAGTAGCGCGTCTCCTCCGTGGAGATCGCGAACTGGGTCTTGTCGATCAGCCGCTTGAGGTCGGCTGCCGCGATCTCGAAGGCGTGCGGCAACTCGCCGGCGGCCAGATCCGGGAAGTCGCCCTCGGGCAGCGCGCCGAGCGCGAAGCGCGAGCGGCCGGAGCGGATCGTCATCTGGCCGGATTCGCCGCCGGTCTCCAGCGACACCTGCGCGCCGTCGGGGAGCTTGCGCACGATGTCGTAGATGACGTGGGCCGGCACGGTGGTGGCGCCGGGGTCCGACACGTCGGCGGCCACCGTCTCGGTCACCTCGATGTCGAGGTCGGTCGCGCGCAGTTGCAGGCCGCCCTCGGTGGCGCGCAGCAGCACGTTCGACAGGATCGGGATCGTGTTGCGCCGCTCGACGACGCGGTGCACGTGGCCGAGCGACCGTAGGAGGGCCGCGCGCTCGACAGTGACTCTCATCGCTTGACTCTGATGCTCGAAGGACCGTGCTCCAAGCACCGCCGCGGCCGGCGGTCGGGTTCGGAGATTGGCCGTTCAGCTTGGCGAAGCGCCGCGGCGAACGCAAGGGCGCGATTTCGCCGCCGCACAGGCGCGGTTGGGGCGGCGTCAGGGATTTAGAACGACCCAATCCGCGTCCCTCTCCCCTCTGCGGGAGAGGGTGGCCCACGAGCTAAGTCGGGAGAGGGGAGCGCCGCTTCCGGATACGGCGCTCCCCTCTCCCGACCCTCGCGTGAGCCGAGGGCCACCCTCCCCCGCAGAGGGGGGAGGGTGCTGCGGTCAATCCTGAAGCATGCGCTTCAGCAATTCGACCTCGTCGCCGAGCACCGAATCCTCGCCGATCAGCTTCTCGATCTTGCGCACCGCGTGCAGCACGGTGGTGTGGTCGCGGCCCCCGAAGCGGCGGCCGATCTCGGGCAGCGAGCGCAGCGTCAGCACCTTCGACAGGTACATCGCGATCTGACGCGGCTTGACCACCGCGGCGGTGCGGCGCTCGGACAGGATGTCGGAGCGCGAGACGTTGTAGCGCGAGGCGACGAGCTTCTGGATGTCCTCGATCTTGATACGCTTGGGCTCGCGGTTCTTCACGAGGTCGCGGATCGCGGTCTCGGCGGTCTCCATCGTCACCGCCGTGCCGGTGAGCGTGGCGTGCGCCAGCAGGCGGTTGACCGCGCCCTCCAGGTCGCGGCCGTTGGCGGTGATGGCCCGCGCCACGTAGGTCGCCACCGCGGGCGACACCTCGAAGCTCGGATGCGCCAGCCGCACGGCGGCGAGCCGCGCCGACAGGATCGAGGCGCGCAGTTGCTCGTCGAGGCTGCCGATCTCGACCACGAGGCCGCCGGCGAGCCGCGAGCGCACGCGCTCGTCCAGCGCCTCGAGTTCCGTCGGCGGGCGGTCGGAGGCGACCACCACCTGCCGGCCGGCATCGATCAGCGCGTTGATGGTGTGGCCGAACTCGGCCTGGATCGACTTGCCCTGGATGAACTGCACGTCGTCGAGGATCAGGAGATCGATCCCGCGCAGGCGCTCCTTGAAGGCGAGCGCGTTCTGCGTCTTCAGGGCGTTGACGAAGCCGTACATGAAGCGGTCGGCGGTGAGGTAGATCACCCGGCGGCCGGCCTCACGGGCGGCGTGGCCGATGCCGTGCAGCAGGTGCGTCTTGCCGAGGCCCACGCCGGCATGGAAGTAGAGCGGGTTGTAGAGCGCGCCCTCGCCGTCGTGGCGGGCGACGCGGTCGGCGGCGGCGTGCGCCAGCGCGTTGGAGCGGCCGAGCAGGAAGTTCGCGAAGGTGAGGCGCGCGTCGAGCGGCGCGCCGTTGAGCTCGCCGGCGATCTCGGCGCGCAGGTCGGGCGCGGGGGCGGGCATCGGCGCCGGCGTGCCGGCGGCGTGGAGGCGCGCCAGCGGTCCGCTGACGAGGCCGGGCTTCGGGGCGCCGGGCGCGACCGCGCGGACCGGGGCGCCGGCGCCGCGCACGCCGACCTCGATGCGACCGACCTCCTCGACCTCGGCCTTGAAGGTGTTCAGCACCCGGTCGAGGTAGTGCGACTCGATCCAGCTCTTGAGGAACCGGGTCGGCACCGTGAGGCGGGCGGTACCGGCTACGACGCAATCCAGTTCCAGGCGCGCGAACCAGCTCGCGAACACGTCCTCGCCGAGCTCGGCCCGCAGCCGGCGCTTGACCCGCGCCCAGGCGGCCGCGCTCTCGGCGCCGCCCGTGCCCCCGCCATTGCCGCCACCGCCGCCCGCAACGCATTCGTCGACACGCATCACTGACACTCTCCTCGCGCCGAGGACGGGCGACCCGCCGACGGAGCGTACGCACGCTGGAACACCCCGTGAACATGGGCGGGGCGCAGAAACCGACGAGAGTCAACCCAGTGGACGAGGATGTCCGTCGATTTGAGGAGCCTATCAACAATTGCCTACGGTAGTTTTAACAGTGGGACTTGCGGGGACAGCCCTGAGCGGTACAAGCGCGCGGCGATACGCGTCGAGCGACGCGGCGATACGACATTGATTCGGCGTATGATTCCCGCAGGTGCGGACGATGCTGTGCCGTTGCTCGGATACGGTGATGTTCTGTTAAGCCACGCCGGCCCCGAAGCATGCGCAATCGGCGGGATGTTGCAACAGCGTTAACGCTTCGCGGCGGGCGTCGGCGGCACCGCCGCAGCGCGAGGGGCTCAGCCGAGAGGCACGTCCATGAGGCCCGAACGGTCGAGGATCGCCATCACGAACACGACAAAGCCCGGCGCGAAGGCCGGGCTTTGTCGTCGCGATGGGTACGGAGGGCGGCCGTCAGGCAGCGGCGGCGAGGGCCTTCACGCGGGCGGCGAGGCGCGAGACCTTGCGCGAGGCGCTGTTCTTGTGAACGATCCCGCGCTGAGCGGCGCGCATGATCTCCGGCTCGGCGGCGCGGAGCGCGCTGAGGGCGTTGGTCTGGTCGCCGGTGGCGATCGCCTCCTCGACCTTGCGGACGAAGGTGCGCATGCGCGAGCGGCGCGAACGGTTGATCGCCGTGCGCTTGGCGATCTTGCGGGTCATTTTCTTGGCCGACACGGTGTTGGCCATGGGCATCCTCGTATCAAAGGGCGGCACCGAAGGGCTCGAACGGCCGCGGATCGGTCGACGCGTGCAGGGCGTGGGCGAATGACGAGGCCGAGCCCATGCGCAAGCGCAGGCTCCCGGCGAAGCCGGCTCTATAGCCACGCGCTGCCGCGCCGTCAACGCGCCGTGCCGGGCATCATCGGCCGCGACGCCCCTTGAGGGCGGCGCCGGCCGAGGACGCGGGATGCCGGCCGCGCCGGCTTGCTCGCGCGCCTCGGCCGCCAGATGATGAGGTGATCGGGGGAGGACGGGCCGTGGCGCACAGGGTGAGCGAGGCGGATGCGGCGCGCATCGCGCGCTTTCGGCCGGCCTCGGGCATGGAGACACCGCGATTTTCCGGCGTCGCGAGCTTCATGCGCCTGCCGATTCGCGATCCGGCGACGGCCGAGGGCGTCGAGATCGGCCTCGTCGGCATCCCGTTCGACGGCGCGACCACCAACCGGCCGGGCGCGCGGCTGGGACCGCGGGGCGTGCGCGAGGCCTCGACCGGCACGCGGGGCCTCAACCACGCCACCGGCATCGCGCCCTACGCGCTCGCGGCCTGCGCCGACCTCGGCGACGTGCCGGTGAACCCGATCGACGCGGGCGAGACCTGCAGGCGGATCGAGGCGTCTATCCTGCACCTGAGGACCGCCGGCATCGTTCCGCTCGGCATCGGCGGCGACCACTTGGTCAGCTATCCGGTGCTGCGTGCGCTGGGGCGCGACCGGCCGCTCGGGCTCGTCCACGTCGACGCCCATAGCGACACCGACGACGACCAGTACGGCGGCACCCGGCTCACCCACGGCACGCCCTTCCGCCGCGCGGTGGAGGACGGCGTGCTCGATCCGAAGCGGTGCGTGCAGATCGGCATCCGCGGCAGCATGGATGCCGCCGCCGAGCGCGACTGGGCCTGCGCGCAGGGCATCCGCATCGTCACGATGGAGGAGGCCGCCGCCCGCGGCATGCCCGAGGTCGCGGCCGAGGCCCGCGCCGTCGTCGGGCTCGGGCCGACCTATCTCAGCTTCGACATCGACGCCCTCGATCCGGCCTACGCGCCGGGGACCGGCACGCCGGAGATCGGCGGCCTCACCACCCGCGAGGCGCTGACCCTGCTGCGCTCGCTACGCGGCCTCGACCTCGTCGGCGCGGACCTCGTGGAGGTCGCCCCGCCGCTCGACCCGTCGGGCCTCACGGCGCTGACCGGCGGCCAGCTCGCCTTCGAGATCCTGTGCCTGCTGGCCGATGCGGTCGCGACGCGCCGGGCCGCCGCGGCCTCCGGCTGACGGATCGTCGCCGGTCGCGCGGTCGGGACGCGGTCGGTTGCGGCCGATGCGCGGGTCTCGCCCGGCCGCGGCACCGTCGAGGGCGTTGCCGGCGTGGAACTGCGGCCCCGGCAGGGTCGTGGCGAGGTCGAGCCGGCACCACCCGGGTGGATCAGGCACGCGGGACGATGTCGGCCCGATCGATAGGCGCCGGCGCCCGGATCTCCGGTTCCGGTGCGTCGTCCGACCGCTGCATCCGGTACAGGCGGGCATAGGCGCCGCCCGTGGCGAGCAGGGCGTCGTGGCGGCCGGTCTCGACGACGCGGCCGGCCTCCATCACCACGATCAGGTCGGCCTCGCGCACCGTCGAGAGGCGGTGGGCGATCACCAGCGTGGTGCGGCCTCGCATCAGGCGGACGAGCGCACCCTGCACGAGGCGCTCGGACTCGGAATCGAGCGCCGAGGTCGCCTCGTCGAGGAGCAGGATCGGCGCGTCCTTGAGGAAGGCGCGGGCGAGCGAGACGCGCTGGCGCTCGCCCCCCGAGAGCCGCCCACCGCCGGAGCCGACGCGGAAATCGTAGCCTTCCGGCAGGCGCGCGATGAAGCCGTGGGCGGCGGCCGCCTCCGCCGCCGCTTCGATCTCGGGCCGCGTCGCGCCGGGGCGGCCGAAGCCGATGTTGGCAGCGATCGTGTCATCGAACAGCACCACCTCCTGCGACACCACCGCGACGGCCGCGCGCAGCGACGCCAGCGTCACCGCGCGGACGTCCTGCCCGTCGATGGTCACGCGGCCAGCGGTCGCGTCGTAGAGGCGCGGCACGAGGTTCAGCAGCGAGGATTTCCCGGAACCCGAGCGCCCGACGAGCGCCGTGGTCGAGCCCGCCGGCACGGTGAGGTCGATGCCCTCCAGCGCCGGGGCGTCGGGCCGGTAGCGGAAGTGCAGGTTCTCGTAGCGGATCTCGCCGGGGCCGGCCGCCAGCGCCACGGCGCCGGGCGCCTCGCGGATCGTCGGCGCCTCGTCCATGATCGCGAAGTAGCGGGTCAGGGCAGCCACCGCCTCCTGGAGGATCGCGTTGAGCGTCCCGAGCGCGCGGGCGGGTTGTGCGGCCAGCAGCAGCGCGGCGACGTAGCCCGTGAAGTCGCCCACCGTGCGCTCGCCCGCCATCACCCGCCGGCCGACGAGCATCAGCACGGCCGCGACCGCGAGCCCGCCGCCGACCTCGAGCAGCGGGTCGAGCCGGCCGCGGGCGTTGGCGGCCTTCATCTTGAGCCGGCGAACCCCGTCCAGCGCCTCCGCCGCGCGCCCCTTGAGGTAGCCCTCCATCGCGTAGGTCTTGGCGATGCGCACGCCCTGGAGGCTCTCGGAGATCAGGCTGGCGGTGGCGCCCATCTGCTCCTGCGTCGTCGTCGAGACACGGCGGAGCTTCCTGCCGATCCGGCCGATCGGCCCGGCGACGAAGGGCACAGTGACCGCGGCGACCAGCGTCAGGACGGGGTCCATCCAGACCAGGGCGGCGATCAGGCCGACGAGCATCGCCACGTCGCGCAGCAGCACCGTCGAGATGCGGGTCAGCGCCTCCCTGATGAAGGCGAAGTCGGTGGTGAACCGCTGGGTGAAGGCGGCCGGGCTCTCGCGGCCGAGCTGCGCGAGATCGGCATCGATCAAGTGGCCGTAGAGCGCCGCCTGCATGTCGGCCTCGACGCGGGTGACGACGCGGTTGGTGAGCACCGTCTGCCCGAACAGCGCGAAGCCGCGCACCGCGGTGACGACGACGACGATCAGCGGGCCGTAGGCGAGAGCGCCCGAGTCCTTGGCCTCGAAGGCGTCGAACGCGCCCTTGATCAGCGCCGGATAGAGCCCGGTCGCGGCGCCGACCAGCGCGATCAGCACCAGCACCACCGCCAGCGTGCCCCTGTGCGGCGACAGCCACTCGCGCCAGAGCCGGCGGAGCAGGGGGATCGTGTCGCCCTTGAGGCGCGCCATCGCGGGTTCCGCGTCGTCCGGGCGAAGGGCCGGGCCATCGCCGCCGGGGCGGCGGTGGCGCCGGTGTGCCGCCCCCGCCGCCGCGGATCAAGCGCGGGACGGCTCATGCCGGTCGGCGATGATCCCGACCGATGGTCGGAAACATCGCACCCGGCGGAAGACCGCCGCCCCACAGTCGCGGGGGCCGATCGACGCTGCGCAAGGCTCGTCGCCGATCGGTATCAGTCCCCGTCGCGGGGGCCGTGCTCGTGCCGGCCGCCGTGGCGCCAGCCGGGCCCGCGCATCGGCCAGGCCAGGATCGTCGCGCGGCGCTTCTGGTCCGGGTCGAGGGTGGCGTAGAGGGGCCCGGAGGCGTCGGCGAGCCTGCCCAGGGCCGCGCCGCGGGCGGATGCGGCGTCCGCCATCGCGCGGAGCGCGGCCGGCGCGTCCGCGTCCATGCGGGCGCGGATCGCGGCCCTCTGCGCGCGGCGCTGGCCGGCGAGGTCGCGCATCGCGGCCTCGACCGGCGGCCACAGCGTGTCCTGGTCCGCGGTGAGGCGCAGGCCCGCGTGGAGCGCCGCGATGCGGGCGTCGGCGAAGGCCGCGCGATCCTCCGGCGACAACCGGCTCCATTGGCCGCCGCCATAGTGGAACGGCCCGCCCTCGCCGTCGCGTGCGGCGACGGCGCCCACGAGGGCCAGGCCGGCGAGGCCGGCGGCGAGGGCACCCTTGATCGTACGTCCGGCCATGTCGGTCTCCATCCTGGCGCGGCACCGCCGGAACCGGCGGCGCCCGATCGTCAGCATGGCCGCGCCCGCCTGTCGTCCCGCTGTCCCGCGGATGACAACGCGTCCATGTTCGCCCGTCGTGTCCGGGGCCCAGGCTTTTCCCGGACGAAGGCTTTCCCTGAATGAAGGCTTTCCCCGGATGAAGGTTTGGAGATGTAACAGTGTTGCATTACCAGCGTCGCGGGATCGCTGAGGAGCTTCGACGATGGCAACCCGCATTGCAGCGCACCGTGGCCTCGCCCGAGTCTTCGCCCTGTCGCTGTGCCTGCTCGTCCAGGGGCTCCCGGCCGGCGCGGCGGAGCGGCTGCGGGCGGTGGCGACCTTCTCGATCCTCGGCGACCTCGTCCGGCAGGTCGGCGGCGACGCCGTCGCGGTGACCGACCTCGTCGCGCCCGATGCCGACGCCCACGGCTACAGCCCCGCGCCCGGCGATTCGCGCATGCTCGCGGCGGCCGACGTCGTCGTCGTCAACGGGCTGGGCTTCGAGGGCTGGCTCGACCGGCTGATCCGGGCGTCGGGCTCGAAGGCGCCGGTCGTCGTCGCCTCGGCCGGCGTCGCGACCATCGCCGCCCGGCACGACCACGACCACGGTGCCGGGGGCGGCGGCGGCGAGGCGCAGACCGCCGACCCGCACGCCTGGCAGAACGTGGCGAATGCCAAGGTCTACGTCGCCAACATCCGCGACGGGCTGTCCCGAGCCGATCCGGGCCACGCCGCCGACTATGCCCGCAATGCCGGAGCCTACCTCGCCAAGCTCGACGCCCTCGATGCCGACATCCGCACGACCCTCGCGCGGATCGCGCCGGAGCACCGGCGGGTGATCACCACGCACGACGCCTTCGGCTACTTCAGCGCCTCCTACGGGCTGGCGTTCCTGGCGCCGCAGGGGGTCTCCACCGAGAGCGAGGCGAGTCCGCGGGACGTGGCTCGGATCATCCGGCAGATCCGGCGCGACAAGGTGCCGGCGGTGTTCATCGAAACCATCGCGGACCCGCGCCTGATGCAGCAGGTCGCGCGCGAGAGCGGCGCCCGGATCGGCGGCAAGGTCTATTCAGACGCGCTCTCGGGACCGGCCGGGCCGGCGCCGACCTATCTCGACATGATGCGCAGCAACCTGCGCGCGTTCGATGCGGCGCTCGGGCCGGGATGAGGCACGGAGCAGGCGGCGTCCCCGGCATCCCCGGTTTTCAAGTCAGGCGCATCCCGCATCGCTCCACCCCTGGGCATATGCTTAACCGCTGGTTAAGACGCCCGCTCTAGCCTGATCGCGAGAGAGACCGGCCGGGTGTTCGCGCGCCGGCCTTCGGGGGATGCGCGTGCGTTGGGGGGCTGATCGCTGGCGCTTCTATCGGCTCGTCGGGCGCGAGATCGCGCGGACGGCGCGCGCCGCCTCGGCCCGCCTCACCGCGCCGCCGGACCTCCTCGCCCGCGTCCGGGTGACCGGCCTCGTGATCGCGCCGCACGACCTGCGCACCGCGGACGCGACGTTTGCCGACGACATCTACGCGGGGCTGTTCGTGTTCGCCGGCCGCTCGCTGGCGGTGAGCGGCGGCTCGCCGTTCGACTACACCCCGCCCTCGCCGGAATGGGCGGACGCACTCTACGGCTTCGGCTGGCTCCGGCACCTGCGCGCCGCCGACACGGCGCTCGCCCGCGCGAACGCCCGCGCGTTCGTGGCCGACTTCATGGCCGGGCGCGGCGAGCCGGCGCTCGCCCGCCGGACGCCCGTCGCCGCGCGCCGGCTGATCTCGTTCCTGAGCCAGTCGCCGCTGGTGCTGGAGGGCGCGGACCACGCGTTCTATCAGGCGTTCCTGAAGGCGCTCGCGCGGGCCGCGCAGCAACTGGAGCGGGATCTCCGCCGGGGCGTGCCGCCGCAATGGCGCCTGAACGCGACCGTGGCGCTGTGCTTTGCCGGGCTGTGCTGCGAGGGCATCCAGCCGATCCTGCGGCGCGCCACCCGCATCCTGGCGCGGGAACTCGACCGCCAGATCCTGCCCGACGGCGGCCACCGCTCGCGCGATCCGCGCTTCGCGATGGAACTGCTCCTCGACCTGCTCCCCTTGCGCCAGAGCTATCTCAGCCGCAGCGTCGAGCCGCCCGAGGCCCTGCTGCGCGCCATCGACCGGATGCTGCCGCTGCTGCGGCTCCTGCGCCACGCCGACGCCTCGCTCAGCCATTTCAACGGCATGGGCGCGACGGCGGCCGACCACCTCGCGACGCTGCTCGTCTACGACGGGGCGCTGGCGCAGCCGATGATGCACGCGCCGCATTCCGGCTACGAGCGGCTGGAAGGCGGGCGCATCGTCGTGGTCGCCGACGTCGGCGCGGCGCCGCCGCTGCCGTACTCGCTCAATGCCGGCGCCGGCTGCCTCGCCTTCGAGATGTCGAGCGGCCCGCAGCGCATCGTGATCAATTGCGGCCTGCCGGCGAGCGGGCCGGAACTGCGGCGGCTCGCGCGCACCACCGCGGCCCATTCGACGGCCTGCGTCGCCGACGCCTCCTCCTGCCGCTTCCTCGGCAGCGGCGGATGGTGGGGCGAGCGCGTCGCCGCGCGCTGGCTGACCGGGCGCCTCGGCCCGGTGGTCCTGCGCGGCCCCGGGGCGGTGAAGGCCGAGCGCCGCGACGAGGGTGCGTCCATCGTGCTTGCCGCCCGCCACGACGGCTATGCCCGCGACCTCGGGATCGTCCACGAGCGGCGCTGGCAGCTCTCGGGCGCGGACGGGCGGCTCGACGGCCGGGACGCGTTCCTGCGCCAGACCACCGGCCAGACCACCGGCAAGGCGACCGGAAAAGCGGCCGCGAAGGGCCGCCCGCGCACGCAGGACGTGGCGATCCGCTTCCACCTCCACCCGGCGATCGCGGTGCGCGCGGAAGCCGACGGGCTCGAACTGTCCTCGCCGCTGGGCGAGGTCTGGATCTTCCGCGCCGAGGGCGCCGAGATGCGGATCGAGGAGAGCGTCTACTTCGCGGGGCTCACCGGCGCGCAGCGCACCGACCAGATCGTGCTGCATCTGGCCGTCCACGACGACGCCCAGGTCGGCTGGTCGTTCGAGCGCCGCGCCTCGGCGCCGGGGCGCGACCGGACGGTCGCCGCCGCGCGTCCCGGCGGGGCTGCGCCCGCCTGAGCGCCCGTGCTGGCAAGGCGGGCGGCATCCGTGCTACCGCGCGACCGATCGTCGAGAACAATAAGACCACCGATGTCGCATGATCGGGTGCGGGTCTCCCGCGCGCTCCTTTCCGTTTCCGACAAGACCGGCCTCGTCGATTTCGCGCGGGGGCTGGCGGCCCACGGCATCGACCTCGTCTCCACCGGCGGCACCCGCCGGGCGCTGCGCGCGGCGGGCCTGGCGGTGACCGAGGTCGCCGCGCTCACCGGCTTTCCCGAGATGATGGACGGGCGGGTGAAGACCCTGCACCCGGCCGTGCACGGCGGCCTGCTTGCAGTGCGCGGCAACCCCGAGCATCAGGCCGCGCTCGCCGCCCACGGCATCGGTGCCATCGACCTCCTCGTGGTCAACCTCTACCCGTTCGAGGACACGCTGGCGAAGGGAGGCAGCTACGACGAATGCGTCGAGACCATCGACGTCGGCGGCCCGGCGATGATCCGCGCGGCGGCCAAGAACCACGCGGACGTGGCCGTGGTGACGGAGGTCGCCGACTATGCCCGCGTCTTGACGGAACTGGAGAAGAACGACGGCACTCTCGGCGGCGCTACGCGCCGGCGGCTCGCCCAAAAAGCCTTTGCACGCACCGCCGCCTACGACTCCGCCATCGCCAACTGGCTCGACGACGAGGTCGAGGGACAGGAGGACGGCTTGCCGACGTATCGCACGTTCGGCGGCCGTCTCGTCCAGACGCTGCGCTACGGCGAGAATCCCCACCAGTGGGCGGCCTTCTATCGTCAGCCCGGTGCGCCGGTGCCGGGCATCGCCAGCGCGCGACAGGTGCAGGGCAAGGAACTCTCCTACAACAACCTCAGCGACACCGACGCGGCCTATGGCTGCGTCGCCGAGTTCGACCCCGCGCGCACGTCGGCGGTCGTGATCGTCAAGCACGCCAACCCCTGCGGCGTGGCCGAAGGTGCGAGCCTGCTCGACGCCTACGAGAAGGCGCTTGCCTGCGATCCGACCTCGGCGTTCGGCGGCATCGTGGCTCTGAACCGGACATTGGACGCCGAGGCCGCGCGAAAGATCGTCGAGATCTTCACCGAAGTCATCATCGCGCCGGACGCCACCGAGGAGGCCGTCGCCATTGTCGGCGCCAAGAAGAACCTCCGTCTGCTGCTCGCCGGCGGACTGCCGCCCCTGAACGGGCACGCTACCTCGGTTCGCAGCGTCGCGGGCGGGCTCCTGGTGCAGGCGGCCGATACCGTGAGCGTCGACGACATGACGCTCACGGTCGTCACCAAGCGCGCGCCCTCGGAGGCCGAGGTCGCCGACCTGCGCTTCGCCTATCGCGTGGCCAAGCACGTCAAGTCGAACGCCATCGTCTACGCCAGGGGCGGGGCCACGGTGGGGATCGGCGCCGGGCAGATGTCGCGGGTGGACTCTTCCCGCATCGCCGCCTGGAAGGCAGGCGAAGGGGCGCAGCGCCTGGGGCTCGCCGAGAGCCTCGCCAAGGGCGCAGTGGTGGCCTCCGACGCGTTCTTCCCCTTCGCCGACGGCTTGATGGCGGCGGCCGAGGCCGGCGCCACGGCGGTGATCCAGCCCGGCGGCTCGATGCGCGACGACGACGTGATCGCGGCCGCGGACGCTGCCGGGCTCGCGATGGTGTTCACGGGCGTGCGCCACTTCCGGCACTGAGCCGGGCGGGACGGAAGGACATGGAAAAGGCCCCGCCGACGGCGGGGCCTTTTCGTTCCGGGCCAGGACCGACCTGCGCCGGCGAACCGGCGCAGGTCGGGGGCGTCAGCGCCGGACCGGCGGCGCGTCCATGTCCGAGAAGATGTCGCGGTCCTTAGTCTCGGGCACCAGGAACACGCCGATCACCACCGTCGCGACGGCGATGACGATCGGGTACCAGAGGCCATAATAGATATCGCCGGTCTGGGCCACCATCGCGAAGGCGGTGGCCGGCAACAGGCCGCCGAACCAGCCGTTGCCGATGTGGTAGGGCAGCGACATCGAGGTGTAGCGGATGCGGGTCGGGAACAGTTCGACCAGCATCGCCGCGATCGGCCCGTAGACCATCGTCACGAACAGGACGAGGACGAACAGCAGCCCGATCACGCTGGCCACCTGCGGCCGGAAGATGTCAAGCGGGCTCGACATCTTCACGATCTCGGCGTCGTTCGCCTTCGGGTAGCCCGCGGCCTGGAGCGCCGCGGTGGTGGCCTTGTTGAAGTCCGCGGCCGGGGTGCCGGCCGGGAACGGCACGGCGGCGTCGTTGACCTTCACCACCGTCGGCTGGCCGGCGGGGCCGGTCTCGGTGGCGTACTTCACCGAGGACTTCGAGAGGAAGTCGCGGGCGAGGTCGCAGGGCGCCGAGAACACGCGGGTGCCCACCGGGTTGAACAGGTTCCCGCACTCGGCAGGGTCGGCCACCACCGTGACCTTCACCCGCTCGATCGCCTGTTCGAGCTTGGGGTTGGCGTAGGCGGTGATGCCCTTGAACACCGGGAAGAAGCTGATCGCGGCGATGGCGCAGCCCGCCAGGATGATCGGCTTGCGGCCGATCTTGTCGGACAGCCAGCCGAAGAACACGAAGAAGCCGGTGCCGAGCAGGAGCGAGTAGGCGATCAGCAGGTTGGCGGTGTAGCCGTCGACCTTCAGGATCGATTGCAGGAAGAACAGCGCGTAGAACTGGCCGGTGTACCAGACCACGCCCTGGCCCGCGACGAGGCCGAACAGGGCGATCAGCACGATCTTGGCGTTCTTCCACTGGCCGAAGGCTTCGGTGAGCGGCGCCTTCGAGGTCTTGCCCTCGTCCTTCATCTTCTGGAAGGCGGGGGACTCGGAGAGCTGCATGCGAATCCAGACCGAGATGCCGAGGAGCAGCACCGAAACCAGGAACGGGATGCGCCAGCCCCACTCCCTGAACGCCTCCTCGCCGGTGAACGAGCGCGTCGCCAGGATCACCAGCAGCGACAGGAACAGGCCGAGCGTCGCGGTCGTCTGAATCCAGCTCGTGTAGAAGCCGCGCCGGCCGTTGGGCGCGTGCTCGGCGACGTAGGTCGCCGCGCCGCCGTACTCGCCGCCGAGCGCGAGCCCCTGCGCGAGGCGCAGCACGATCAGGATGATCGGCGCCGCGATGCCGATGGTGGCGGCGTTGGGCAGCATGCCGACGATGAAGGTCGACAGGCCCATGATCAGGATGGTGACGAGGAAGGTGTACTTGCGCCCGACGAGGTCGCCGACGCGGCCGAACACCAGCGCGCCGAACGGGCGCACGATGAAGCCCGCGGCGAACGCCAGCAGCGCGAAGATGTCGCGCGTTGCCGGCGGGTATGCGGAGAAGAACTGCGCTCCGATGATCGCCGCGAGCGAACCGTAGAGGTAGAAGTCGTACCACTCGAACACGGTGCCGAGCGACGAGGCGAAGATCACGCGCTTCTCGGCCGAGGTCATCGGCCGCGCGGCGTCCCCTGCGCGTGGTATTGCGGTTGCCACAGCCATCGTTGCGATCCTCCAGATCTTGAATGCCTCGGATGTCCTGCTTGGGCAGGCTCCGATTTTGGTTTGCGCGGGGCCACCGGTCCCATCCGGCCGGACCGGGCCAAGTGACCCGATCCTGCGCCCGGCAGGCGCGAACACGCCAACGTTAGCGTACACGTCAGCCCGCCCCAACGGTCGGAACCGCCGGGCCGGCGATTTGGAGGCGGTTTGTAACCGGTGCGCGGACCGTCCCGCCGCCGCGCCGGGCCCGCCGTCACCCCGCCCGGTTCTGGCGGTTCTCGATCAGGTCCTCGACGACGGCCGGCTCGGCCAGCGTCGAGGTATCGCCGAGCGCGGAGAAGTCGTCCTCGGCGATCTTGCGCAGGATGCGGCGCATGATCTTACCCGAGCGGGTCTTGGGCAGGCCCGGAGCGAACTGGATCAGGTCGGGCGAGGCGATCGGGCCGATGTCCTTGCGGACCCAGGCGACGAGGTCCTTGCGCAGGGCGTCGTCGCCCTCCTCGCCCTCGTTGAGAGTGACGTAGGCGTAGATGCCCTGGCCCTTGAGGCTGTGGGGGTAGCCGACCACCGCGGCCTCGGCGACCTTGGAATGGGCCACGAGGGAGGATTCGACCTCCGCCGTGCCCATGCGGTGGCCCGAGACGTTGATCACGTCGTCGACGCGGCCCGTGATCCAGTAATAGCCGTCCGCGTCGCGCCGCGCGCCGTCGCCGGTGAAGTACTTGCCCGGATAGGTCGAAAAGTAGGTCTGCTCGAAGCGGTCGTGGTCGCCGTAGACCGTGCGCATCTGCCCCGGCCAGGAATCGGTGATGCAGAGGTTGCCTTCGCACGCCCCCTCCAGCACCTGGCCCTCGGCATCGACCATCGCCGGCCGCACGCCGAAGAACGGCCGCGTCGCCGAGCCCGGCTTCAGCCGCGTCGCGCCGGGCAGCGGCGCGATCAGGATGCCGCCGGTCTCGGTCTGCCACCACGTGTCGACGATGGCGCAGCGCGCATCGCCCACCACCCGGTAGTACCAGTCCCAGGCCTCCGGGTTGATCGGCTCGCCGACCGAGCCGAGGATGCGGAGCGAGGCCCGCGAGGTCCTCTTCACCGGGCCCTCGCCGCCGCCCATCAGAGCGCGGATCGCGGTCGGCGCGGTGTAGAAGATGTTGACCTTGTGCTTATCGACCACGTCCCAGAAGCGGGACTTCGATGGGTAGGTCGGGATGCCCTCGAACATCAGCGTCGTCGCGCCGTTGGCGAGCGGCCCGTAGACGATGTAGCTGTGGCCCGTCACCCAGCCGACGTCGGCGGTGCACCAGTAGACCTCGCCCTCGCGGTAGTCGAAAACGTACTCGTGCGTCATCGCCGCGTAGACGAGGTAGCCGCCGGTGGTGTGGACCACGCCCTTGGGCTGGCCGGTCGAGCCGGAGGTGTAGAGGATGAAGAGCGGGTGCTCCGCCTCCATGCCTTCGGCCGGGCAATCGTCGGTCACCTGCGCGGCGGCCTCGTGGTAGTAGACGTCGCGGCCCGGCTCCATCGCCACGGCGCCGCCGGTGCGGCGCACGACGACGACGTGGTCGACCGCGTCCTTGCCGAGCCTGGCGATGGCCGCGTCGACGTTGGCCTTCAGCGCCACCTTGCGGCCGCCGCGCAGGCCCTCGTCGGCGGTGATGACGAGCTTCGAGGCGCAGCCCTCGATGCGCGAGGCCAGCGAATCCGGCGAGAAGCCGCCGAACACGATGGAGTGCACCGCCCCCAGCCGCGCGCAGGCGAGCATCGCGTAGGCGGCTTCCGGGATCATCGGCAGGTAGATCGTGACGCGATCGCCCTTGGCGACGCCGCGGTTGCGCAGGACGTTGGCCATCCGGCAGACCTGCGCGTGCAACTCGCGGTAGGTGATGTGCTTCGACTCGCCCGGGTCGTCGCCCTCCCAGATGATCGCGGTCCGGTCGCCGCGGGTTGCAAGGTGACGATCGACGCAGTTGTAGGCGACGTTGGTCCTGCCGTCCTCGAACCACTTGATCGAGACCTTGCCCGGCGCGAAGCTCGTATCCTTCACCGTCGAGAACGGCGTCATCCAATCGATGCGCCTGCCGTGCTCGGCCCAGAACGTCTCCGGATCGTCGATCGAGGCCGCGTACATCTCACGGTACTTGGCATCGTCGACGTGGGCGCCCGTGCGCCACGCATCCTGAACCTCGACGACCTTCCCGTCCATCGCGCGTCTTCCCTGGTCCGGTGCCCGATCGTATCGCGGTTCATCCGCGCAGCCGGGGCTTCCAACGATCGTCATAGGCGCGGGCGGAGCAGTGCCGCAAGCGCCCTCCGGACCGCGATCTAGGTTGAGCGCAATGTGGGTCTTGCTAGGCGTGGCTGTCGCGGGCTGTCAAGCCGCTCCGTCGGCGACGCTCACGGGGATCGGAGCACTGTCCGAGGCTCGGCGGCGCACCGGGCGCGATCATCGCAGTCCAGGGCCTGGGTCAGCCCCCGTTGTGACCAGCGGAGGAGGCCTAGGCATCCGCGCAGGCGGTCCGGCGTCACGGTCCGAACACCTTGAGCACCGCGACCAACGCGCCGACGATGGCAGCACCGGCACCAAACCCGGCGAAGGTGGCCTGCCATGGGGCGATCGACGCTTCGCGATTGAGCTTCCGCGCCTCGGCTTGGAGTTTAAGTCCCTCCTCGACGAACTTGCGCGTTTCGGCGAGCATACGCTCGATCCGGGCCTCACGCTCCTGGGCTTCATCCATCGTCACCGGGTCTGCCATCAGGGAAATCCCTCGTTGGCCGGGGAGAAACCCTCGACCACGTCCGCAATGCGAGGGATCAACCGGACGTCGCCAAAACCCTCCGTATCCCTACATAGTCAACGGCGTCGCCGTATGCATGGCCTGCCACGTTCCTCAATCGCCGCCGCGCAGGGTTTCGCCACGTCGTTGCCGGAAACCCTGCGCGCGGGCTCTGAGGCGCCACGTGACAAAGCCCTGTCAATGTCGCGCCGGCCCGCACGGGGATGGGCCGGGCCGTTCCGCCTATGGGCCGCGTCGAGGAATGCCGCCCTCAGGCGCTCCGGGATCGCGGGTCCGGCAGCAGGATCTCGACCAGCGTCCCCTCGTCCTTGCGGCTCGAGATGCGCAGGTGCCCGTGATTGGCCTCGACCAGGGCCTTGGTCAGCGGCAAGCCGAGCCCGGCGCCCCGGTCCGCACCGAGGGGTTCGAGCGCGCGCGCGATCTCCTCCGGGCTCATGCCGGGCCCGGTGCGGCGGACCTTGAGCGCGACGCCGCCGCGCTCGCCCGGCGTCGTCGAGACGATGACCTGGCCGCCCGCGCCCGTGGCGCGGATCGCGTCGGCGATCACCATCGACGCGGCCTGCCGCAGGGAGGGCTCGTCCGCCTCCAGCGGTGCGAGGTCGGGCGCGAAGCTCGTGCGCAGGACGATGCGCCCGCGCGCGGCCTCGGCCTGGAGACGTTCGACGCAGCCCGACACGAGGTCGTTCAGGGGCAGCGGCCGGACCGCGAGGGCGAGGCCGCCGGCCTCGATGGTGGCGAGCGCGAACAGATCCGCGACGAGGCCGCGCAGGTGGTGACCCGTCGCCGTGATCTCGCGAAGGGCGGCGCGGTCGCGATCGTCGATGGGTCCGTGCGGCTTCGCGAGGAGGCCGTCGGCGAGCCCGACGATGTCCTCGACCGGTGCGCGGATCGCGCCGTCGAGGCGCCCGAGGAAGGCCGGACGGGCGAGGCCGTCCGCGCCCGTCCGCGCCGCGTCGGCGACGGGGCGAAGGACGGCGACGCGGGTGCCGCCGTGGCCGGAGACGCGCAGATCCAGCGGCCTGCCGCCCGCGGCGACGGCCTGGGTCTGCGTCCCCGGACCCTCGAGGCCGGCGCGGACCGCCTCGCGCTGGGATGTCTCGAACAGGGTGTCGAAGCCGGCGCCCACGACCTCGCGGGGGTCGCAGGCGAACAGGGCGGCGGCGGCACGGTTCATCGCGAGGATGCGGGCGGCCGGATCGAGGGTGACGACGCCGTCGTCGAGGGCGTCGAGGACCGCCCGCGCGTCGGCCGCGCGGTCGTCGCGGACCGTCCGGGCGAGGCGCTCGGCCGCGTGCGCGCCGGCAGGGTCGGCCTCGGGGGCGGCGCGCAGGATCAGGCAATCGGCCGGCTCGCCCTGCCAGAGCGCCGGTCCGTGCTCGATCGCGACGGGCCGGCTGGCGCCGCCCGCGGTCCCGATCAGCAGCGTCCGACCCCGGGCCTGCGACGCGGCTGCGTCCGTGCCCTGCCGGCCGGGCGGCAGCCCGCGGAAAAGGTGCCCGAGGCCGGCTTCGCGCAGGCTCGCGAGGTCGGCATACCCCGTCAGGTCGAGCAGCAGCCGGTTGACCGCCAGGATCGCGTCGCCCCGGTGGATCAGCACGGCCGTCGGCAGGTCTTCCAGGAGCAGATCCTGCGGGAGCCGATGTTCCGGGAGCGCGGCGGCGAAGGGTTCCGGTCGCGCCTCCGGCGGCTCGGCCTCGACCGCCCTGGCGACCGGGAACGGCATCACGACGGCGCCCCCGCCGTGCTCGGCCGGCGCATCGGCTGCATCGTCCCAGGCGTAGCGGGCGCCGAGCGCGCGCGCGATCTCGCGGAAGGCGGCATGCTCGGTGACCGACAGGGCCGCGTCCGGCCCCGCGGGCGCGGCGGCCGGAGGCTCGGCGGGCACCTGCGGCGGGGCGTTAGCCACGAGCACGGGCGCCGCGGAGACCGAGTCCGGCGCTACGGCCGAGGCGGCTTCGGGCGGATCTACCGGGCCGTGTGCCGGCGTCGGGACCGGCTCGGATCGTACGGGCACGGCTCCCTCGTCGCTCGACGCCTCGTCGCTCAACGCCTTGCCGCCCAACGTCTTGCCGGTCCAGCTCCCGCCGAAGCGGACGGCGGTGAGGAGCGCGGGCGGCCACGAAGCGAGGCGGGTATCGGGCAGCGCAACGGCGGCGGGGCGGTCCGCATCCGCTACGGGGGCGTCGGATTCGAATCGATCGACCGCGATGGCCGAGTCCGGATGTGCGCCGCACTCCGGCTCGGCGGTCCGGGCTCCGACCGGCACCTGCGGCGGCTCGGCGGCGACGGCGGGAGAGGCCGTGACCGTGCGCACGACGCCGTAACCGCCGAACCCCGAGAACGCCTCGTCGCCGCGGCCGAGGCGGGCCCCGGACATCGCGATCGTGAGCGCGCCCGACGCGCCGAGGTCCAGCACGGCCGGCGCGAGGCGAAAGGTCCGCCGCTCACCGAGCGCCGACAGGAACGTCTCAGCCCCGGTGAGCCGCCCGGCCCGCGCCAGCCCGGTCCAGCTCCGGCCGGCAAGCACGGGCGCGAGCAGCGCCGCGCACGGTCCGGAGATCGCGGTGAGGCGGTCGTCGGCGTCGCTGCGCCAGACGAAGCGGTCGCCGGCCGCCGGACTGGCGGGATCGGGCGTCGGCTCGGGTTCGGGGCCGGCCGTCGCCGCCGCGCGGCCGCGCGGCGTGGTCGGCGCCGCGCGCGGGCGCAGGATGGGCAACGGGCCGGCGGCGAGGAGAAGGAGCAGGGCGCCGCCGTCGATCTCGCGCCGCGCAAGCAGGAACGCGGTCGGCGGCGCGATCCGGCGCGGGTCCAGGCGCAACCGGACCAGCCGCGGCTTGGCCGTGCCGCCGGCGGCGCGGATCTGGCCCGAGAGCCGGGGCGCCAGCGTCCCGCCGGCGTCCGTGACGGCGCTGGCGAGGGTGTCGGCCGCGGCCGAGGCGTGGAGGACGGTCGTCGCGTCGCCGTCGAGGACGAGGTGGGCGCTCGCCGAACCGGCGAGCGTCGCGGCGAGCATCGGCTCGTGCGCCCAGGCCGCCAGCGCGTCGTCGAGACCCGTGCGAATGCTCCCGTTCAACGATCCGACCCCATCAGCCGCCATCCGGCCCGTTCCGCACGAAAAATATGACGGCCACGGCGCTTATTGTAAGCCGAATCCGGCCGGGTGCTGGACCTTCCGCCCCCCCGTCACACGTTTACCGCGCATCAACGTTAATGCACCCGGCAGAGGTGGCATACGCTGATTCCCGTGCTATTGTGCAGTGCACAACGATGCATCGACAGGCAAGATCGAGAGGAGACGAGCGATGAGCAACCCCCCGAATTACGAAGTCCCGACCGAGATGCGCGATTTTGCCGAGAAGAGCGTCGATCAGGCCCGCAAGGCTTTCGACAGCTTCATCGGCGCCGCCCGCCGCACCGCCGACACCGTCAAGGATTCGACCGAGGTCGCCCGCACCAACGCGCAGGACGTCTCCGCCCGCGGTTTCGAGTACGCGGAGCAGAACGTCAACGCCGCCCTCGATCTCGCGCAGAAGCTCGTCCGCTCGAAGGACATGCAGGAGGCGATGCAGCATCAGGCCGAGTTCGTGCGCAGCCAGTTCGCGGCGATCCAGGCCCAGGCCAAGGAGTTCGGCGGCCTCGCCCAGAGCGCGATGCAGCAGGGCGCCGAGCGGGCCAAGTCCGCGATGCAGGAGAGTGCCGACCAGGCCCGCAAGGCGATGGAGCAGGGCGCGGATGCCGCCAAGCAGACCGCGCACGACGCCCAGACCGCCGCCGACAGGGCGAGCCACTGAGACGCCGACGAAAGGCAAGGCCATCGCCCGGGTGGGCGGGGGCCGCGGGCACCGCATGACGGCCCGCCTCCACCCCATCGGAGGCGGGCCGTCTCGTTTTCGCCGGCTTTGGGCGAGCATGGCTGCGCCACCCGCGCCTTTGGGGGCGCGACGATCCGCGGACAGGGACGCCATGCGACACATCACCAGCCTCGGCCTCACCGCCGTCCTCGCCATGCTCCCCGTGCAGGCGGCATGGGCGCAATACGACGGCGGGCCGCCGCGCCGCGGCTACGACGACTACGAGGACGCGCGCCCGGCCTACCCGAAGCGCCGCGCCCGTCCGGCGCCGGCCCGCGCGGTCGGGTTGAATTGCGATGCGGTGCAGCAGGGCCTGTCCGGCCCGCAGCCGTATTCCTGCCCGCTTCCCGACCCGCGTCCCCTCGGTGCGCGCTGCTTCTGCGACATGCCGATCGTCCCGTTCAGCCCGGCTCAGACCGTGGTCGGACGCGTAGTGCCCTGATGCCGCGCGGCGCTCGCGCGGCGTCGGAGGCGGCCCTGCGCGTCGGCCGGCGGCAGGCTGTGCCGCCGCCACGCGCCGGACGGCGCGCAGGGCCCGCGAACATGGCCAGCAAACGACAAAGGCCGCGCCGCCCTTCCGGACGACGCGGCCATGCCGGACCGGCGCCGGCCGGCGAGGCTATCAGTTCAGCACGACGACCTTGGCGCCGACCTTCACGCGCTCGTAGAGATCGGTGACGTCGTCGTTGGTCATCCGGATGCAGCCGGAGGAGACCGCTTGACCGATGGTGTCCGGCTCGTTCGAGCCGTGGATGCGGTACTCGGTGTTGCCGATGTACATGGCCCGCGCGCCGAGGGGGTTCTCGATGCCGCCGGCCATGTAGCGCGGCAGGTCGGGGCGGCGGGCGATCA
>NZ_CAXTHR010000048.1:0-26192 GCF_964244095.1 uncultured Methylobacterium sp.
TCGATGATCAAGCTGCGCGGCTTCGGCGGCAAGACCGAGTTCTGGGACCACAACCTCGAATCGTTCACCCTGATGGCGGGGCTGGCCGCGGTGACGACGCGGATCAAGCTGTTTGCCACCGTGCCGACGCTGTGCATCCCGCCGGCCATCACCGCGCGGATGGCCTCGACCATCGACTCGATCTCGGACGGGCGCTTCGGCCTCAACCTCATCACCGGCTGGCAGAAGCCGGAATATTCGCAGATGGGCCTCTGGCCCGGCGACGAGTACTTCGCCCGCCGGTACGAGTACCTGTCCGAGTACGCGCAGATCATGCGCGAGTTGTGGGAGACCGGCCGCAGCGACCTCAAGGGCGCGTTCTTCCAGATGGACGATTGCCGCCTGAGCCCGCGGCCGCAGGCGTCCATGAAGCTGATCTGCGCCGGCCAGAGCGCGGCCGGCATGGCCTTCACCGCCACTTACGCCGACTACAACTTCTGCTTCGGCAAGGGCGTCAACACGCCCACCGCCTTCGCCCCCACGGTGGCGCGCCTGGAGGACGCCAAGGCCGGGACCGGCCGGGACGTGTCCTCCTACGTCCTGTTCATGATCATCAGCGACGAGACCGACGAGGCCGCGATGGCCAAGTGGGAGCACTACAAGGCCGGGGCCGACGCGGAGGCGATCGCCTGGCTCGGTCTCCAGGGCTCGGTCGACACCAAGTCCGGCAGCGACACCAACGTCCGCCAGATGGTCGATCCGACCTCGGCCGTGAACATCAACATGGGCACGCTCGTCGGCTCCTACGCCAAGGTCGCGCAGATGCTCGACGCCGTGGCGACGGTGCCCGGCACCGGTGGGGTGCTCCTCGTCTTCGACGACTTCCTCAAGGGTCTCGACGATTTCGGCACCCGCATCCAGCCGCTGATGACGAGCCGCAGCCACATCACGCCCGACGCCCTCGCGCTCGCCGAGGTCGCCTGATGGAGATGCCTGCCGGATACCGCGACCCGACGGGCCGCCACGGCGCCGTCACCCTCGCGGCAAGGCCCGAGCCGATCGCCTTCGACGCGTCCGCCACCGCGCTGATCGTGGTCGACATGCAGAACGCCTACGCGACGAAGGGCGGCTACCTCGACCGCGCCGGCTTCGACGTGTCCGGCACCGGCCCGGTCACCGCGCAGATCGCCCGGGCCGTCGCGGCAGCGCGGGCTGCCGGCATCGCGGTGTTCTGGTTCCAGAACGGCTGGGACCCGGACTACGTCGAGGCCGGCGGCCCCGGCTCGCCGAACTGGCACAAGTCCAACGCGCTGAAGACCATGCGCCGCCACCCGGAGATGAACGAGCGGCTGCTGGCCAAGGGCACCTGGGACTACGCGCTGGTCGACGCGCTCACGCCGGAACCCGGCGACATCGTGCTGCCCAAACCCCGCTACAGCGGCTTCTTCAACACGCCGCTCGACAGCATGCTGCGCGCCCGCGGCATCCGCACCCTGGTCTTTACCGGCATCGCCACCAACGTCTGCGTGGAATCGACCCTGCGGGACGGGTTCTTCCTCGAATATTTCGGCGTCGTCCTGGCCGACGCGACCAACCAGGCCGGGCCGCCGAGCCTGCAGGAAGGCGCGCTGCTGAACATCGAGACCTTCTTCGGCTGGGTCTCGGACGTCGCCGCCTTCGAGGCGGCCGTCGGCCCCGCCGCGCGCCTCGCGGCCGAGTGAGATCCCGCCCGGCGGGCCGGCCGGGCGCCCTCGTACCCATCCACCCGTCCCGCGGCGGCCGCACGCGCGATGCGATCCGACCTCGGCAGGAGAGACCGCCCCATGCCCAAGACCGTCGTCATCCCGCCCGGCACCGGCAAGCCGCTGGCGCCCTACGTGCCCGGCACGCTGGCCGACGGCGTGCTCTACGTCTCCGGCACGCTGCCGCTCGATGCGGAGGCCAACGTCGTCCATGTCGGCGACGCCTCGGCTCAGACCCGGCACGTGCTGGAGACGATCAAGGGCGTCGTGGAGGCCGCCGGCGGCACCATGGACGACGTGACCTTCAACCACGTCTTCCTCAAGGACTGGGCCGATTACGGCGCGATCAACGCCGTCTACGCCGAATACTTCCCCGGCGACAAGCCGGCGCGCTACTGCATCCAGTGCGGGCTCGTGAAGCCCGACGCGCTGGTCGAGATCGCCTCCGTGGCGCATCTCGGCAAGCCGGCCTGAGGCGGGGATGCCGGCCGTGCTCCACCACGAGGTCCACGGCCGGGCGGATGGCCGCCCGGTCCTGCTCTCGCCGGGGCTGGGCGGCGCGGCCGGCTACTTCGCGCCGCAGATGGAGGCGCTCAGTGAGCACTTCCGGGTGGTCGCCTACGACCATCGCGGCACCGGCCGCTCGCGCGACCGGCTCGATCCCGGACACGACATCCCCGCCATGGCCGAGGACGCGCTCGCGGTGCTCGACGCCCGCGCGGTCGCGCGGGCCGACATCGTCGGCCACGCGCTCGGCGGCCTGATCGCCCTGCAACTCGCGCTCACCCATCCCGAGCGCGTCGGACGCATCGTGGTCATCAACGGCTGGGAGCGGATGGACCCGGCCACAAGGCGCTGTTTTGCCGCCCGCAAGGCGCTGCTCGCCAACAGCGGACCCGAGGCTTTCGTGCGGGCGCAGGGCATCTTCCTCTACCCGGCGCCCTGGCTCTCGGCGAACGCGGAGCGGATGGCGGCCGACGAGGCGCACGCGCTCGCCCACTTCCCCGGGCCCGAGACGGTCTCGATCCGCGTGGCGGCGCTGGAGGCGTTCGACCTGACGGGCCGCCTCGGCGGCATCCCGCACGAGACCCTGGCGATGGCCGCGCGCGACGACGTGCTCGTGCCCTTCACGGCGTCCGAGCGGCTGGTCGCCGCCCTTCCCAACGCGCGGCTCGACCTCGCCGCGGAGGGCGGCCACGCCCACAGCGTGACCCGCCCCGAGGCCTTCAACCGTACCCTGATCGCGTTCCTGGCGCGCCCTTGAGGCCGTCCACGAGGGGCCACAGCCATGTCGCAGGAGGCTACAGCCGTGTCGAATGTCGAAGCTGCCGGGACGATCCCGGCCGAGGCCTACAGGGACGCGATGGCCCGCCTCGCGAGCGCCGTCCACCTCGTCACCACGGACGGCCCCGGCGGCCGCGCCGGCTTCACGGCCTCGGCCGTGTGCAGCGTCAGCGATGCGCCCCCGACGCTCCTCGTCTGCATCAATCGCACCTCCTCGGCCTACGCCGCGGTGAGCGCGAACGCGGCGCTCTGCGTCAACACGCTGTCGGCCGAGCAGCAGGGCGTCGCCGCCGCCTTCGGCGGGCGCACGCCGATGGATGAGCGCTTCGCGGCCGCCACCTGGCACAGGGGCGCCTCCGGGGTCCCGGTGCTCGACGGCGCGCTTGCCGCCTTCGACTGTCGGATCGTGCGGCGCGAGGGCGTCGGCACCCACGACGTGCTGTTCTGCGAGGTGGTCGGCCTCGGCGAGTCCGCCGATTCCGACGCACTCCTCTACGCCGGCCGGCGCTATCACAGCCTGCCCCTGCGCAGGACGCCCGTGGTCGAGCTCCGCCCGGCGCCGCAGCGGCATGCGGCGCGCCCGCTCGCGCTGGGCGTGGCCTGACGGCACGGAACATGCTCGATCCCAGCCTCACCTCCGCCCCAGGCACGACGGGTCCCCGATGGGGAGACGACCCCGCCACGCCGCGGGACGGCGCCGCCCTCGCGGAGACCGCGCAGCCCGCCATGGCGACACCCGGCCCGTCCGCCAGCCAGCCGGCCGTCTCGATCGCGGGGCTCTCGCTCACCTACGAGACCGCGGACGGCCCGGTCTACGCGCTCGCCGACATCGACCTCACAGTCGCGCCCGGCGAGTTCGTCTCCTTCATCGGGCCGTCCGGCTGCGGGAAGACGACGCTGCTGCGTTGCGTGGCCGACCTCGAGCAGCCGACGGGCGGGCTGCTCCGGGTGAACGGCGTCGATGCCGGTGCGGCGCGCCTGCGCCGGGATTACGGCTTCGTGTTCCAGTCGCCGGCGCTCTACCCGTGGCGGACCATCGCGCGCAACGTCGCCCTGCCGCTGGAGATCTTCGGCGTGCCGCGGGCCGAGCGCGCCGAGCGCGTGGCCCGCCACCTCGACCTCGTCCACCTCACCGGGTTCGGCAAGAAGTTTCCCTGGCAGCTCTCCGGCGGCATGCAGAGCCGCGCCTCGATCGCGCGGGCCCTCTGCTTCGAGCCGAAGCTCCTGCTGATGGACGAGCCGTTCGGGGCGCTCGACGAGATCGTGCGCGACCACCTGAACGCGCAGCTCCTCGCCCTGTGGCGGGAGACATCCAAGACCATCCTGTTCGTCACCCACTCGATCCCCGAGGCGGTCTACCTCTCGAGCCGGGTGGTGGTGATGTCGCCGCGGCCCGGCCGGATCATCGACGTGGTCGACTGCACCGGGCTCGGCCGCGAGCGGCCCCTCGACATCCGCGAATCCCCGGAGTTCCTGCGCCTCGCCCAGCGTGTGCGCCAGGGGCTGCGGGCGGGCCACGCCTATGACGACTGACCTGGCCCTCCGGCCGCCCTGCACGGCGCGCGCGCCGGGCCGCGCCGCTCCGGTTCTCGCGGTAATACTGGCGCTGATGGCCGCCTGGTATCTCGGCGCGCTCTTGGGCAACTGGGACGGCGCGTCGGGCGCGCTCGTGCGCGCCGGCGGGAACCCGGCGGCCTCGGAGATCGCCCGCGCCACGATGGAGCAGGAGCGGCCCGTCGTGCCGGCGCCCCACCAGGTCGTCGCGGAGCTGTCGCGCAGCGTGCTGGGCTTTGCCGTCACTTCGAAGCGCAGCCTCGTCTACCACGCCTGGGTGACGCTCTCGGCGACGCTCGTGGGCTTCGCGATCGGCACGACGCTCGGCATCGCGCTGGCCGTCGCGATCGTGCACCTGCGCAGCGTCGAGCGCAGCGTGATGCCGTGGCTGATCGCCTCGCAGACCGTGCCGATCCTCGCGGTCGCGCCGCTCGTCATCGTGGCGCTCGGCGCCGTCGGGTTCACGGGCCTGCTGCCGAAAGCGATCATCGCGGCCTACCTGTGCTTCTTCCCCGTGACGGTCGGGATGGTGAAGGGCCTCGACGCGCCGGACCGCATGCTGCGCGACCTGATGCGGACCTATTCCGCCTCGCGCGCGAAGGTGCTGACGGCGCTCCGCGTGCCCGCGGCGATGCCCTACCTGTTCCCGAGCCTCAAGGTCGCGGTGGCGGCGAGCCTCGTCGGCACCATCGTGGCGGAGCTGCCGACCGGCGCGCAGTCCGGCCTCGGCGCGCGGCTGCTCGCGGGCTCCTATTACGGGCAGACCGTGCAGATCTGGGCGGCGCTGGTCGGGGCCGCCCTGCTCGCCTCGCTCCTCGTCGGCGCGGTGTCGCTTGCCGAGGTCGCGGTCGCCCGGGCGTTCGGGACGCGGCCGGCGCGCGGGGCTGCGCGATGACGAGCCTGCGCGCGACGTTTCTCGCCCTCCTCACCCTCGCGCTCGGGCTCGGCCTTGCCATCGCCGTCCACCGCCCCGGCCTCGCCGGGGAGGCCGGGGCCGGATTCTGGTTTTCCGCCGCCGTGCTCTGGCTCGTGGCGACGCTCGCGGCGCGCGCGCTTTCGGCGCTGACGCCGCGCACCGCACAGGGCCGGCGTGCCGCCACGCTCGCCGTCCCGCTGCTGTTCGGCGCTCTGGTGCTGTTCCTGTGGGAGATCGCGACCGTCGGGGCCGGCGTGCCCCTCGTGCTGATGCCGCCGCCCTCGGCGGTGGCGCTGCGCTTCCTCGGCGCGCTCCCCGTGCTCGGCGCCGACTTCGTGCAGACCTTCGTGAAGTCGGCCTTGCCCGGCTACGTCCTCGGCTGCGGCACGGGCTTTGCGGTGGCGATCCTGTGCGACCGGCTGCCGGCGCTCGGGCGTGGCCTGCTGCCCGTCGGCAACTTCGCCTCGGCGCTCCCGATCGTCGGGATCGCGCCGATTATGGTGATGTGGTTCGGCTTCGACTGGCCCTCGAAGGCGGCGGTCGTCGCCGTGATGACCTTTTTTCCCATGCTGGTGAATGCCGGCGCCGGGCTCGCGGCCACGGGCGCGCTGGAGCGCGACCTGATGCGCACCTACGCGGCGGGCTACTGGCCGACGCTGGTGAAGCTGCGCTTGCCGACGGCGCTCCCGTTCCTGTTCAACGGCCTCAAGGTCAACGCCACGCTGGCGCTGATCGGCGCGATCGTGGCGGAGTATTTCGGCACGCCGATCGTCGGCATGGGCTTCCGCATCTCGATCGAGGCGGCGCGGCTCTCCCTCGACATGGTGTGGGCGGAGATCGCCATGGCGGCGCTCGCGGGCTCCGCCTTCTACGGTCTGATCGCGCTCACGGAGCGTGCGGTGACGGGCTGGCGCCCCGCCGCGCGGCCCGCGTGAGCCGGCAGGGGGACGGGACCGCCGAGGCGGCCCAGGGACAGCGAAACGTGAGGAGAACCGGGATGATCGGACAGGATGGACGGCGGCTGCGCCGCGCGGTGGCACGCGGGCTCGGTGCGGGGCTGTGCCTCGCGCTCGGGCTCGCCGCGGCGCGCGCCGCGGAGCCTGTGACGCTGCAGCTCAAATGGGTCACGCAGGCCCAGTTCGCGGGCTACTACGTGGCCCAGGCCAAGGGCTACTACGAGCAGGCGGGCCTTGCCGTCACGATCAAGCCCGGCGGCCCGGACGTGGCGCCCCCGCAGGTGATCACCGGCGGCGGCGCCGACGCGATCATCGACTGGATGCCCTCCGCCCTCGCCTCGCGCGAGAAGGGCGTGCCGCTGGTCAACGTGGCGCAGCCGTTCAAGCGTTCGGGCCTGATGCTGACCTGCCGGGCCGAGACCGGCATCAAGACCCCGGCCGACCTCAAGGGCCGCACGCTGGGCGTGTGGTTCTCGGGCAACGAGTACCCGTTCCTCGCCTGGATGACGAAGCTCGGCCTCAAGACGGACGGCTCGCCCACCGGCGTGAAGGTGCTCAAGCAGGGCTTCAACGTCGACCCGCTGATCCAGAAGCAGGCCGACTGCGTCTCGACCATGAGCTACAACGAGTACTGGCAGGTGATCGACGCCGGCTTCAAGCCGGAGCAGCTCGTGGTGTTCCGCTACGAGGATCAGGGCGTCGCGACGATGGAGGACGGCATCTACGTGCTGGAATCCAAGCTGAAGGACCCCGCCTTCAAGGCCCGCATGGGCAAGTTCGTGGCGGCCTCCATGAAGGGCTGGGACTACGCGGCCAAGCACACCGACGAGGCGGCGGCGATCGTGCTCGAGAACGATGCCAGCGGCGCCCAGACGGAGAAGAGCCAGAGGCGCATGATGGCCGAGATCGCCAAGCTCCTCGACACCACGAAGGGCGGCACGCTCGACCCCGCCGATTACGATCGCACCGTCGCGGTGCTGCTCGCCGGCGGCACGGACCAGCCGGTCATCAGCAGGAAGCCCGAAGGCGCCTGGACGCACAGCGTGACGGCCGCGGCGCCGAAATAGGCGTCCCGCCGATCCGGCGGCGTCGGCCTGCCCGGCGAGCCGCCGGATCAAAGACTGCGCGGCCTGCCCCGCCGGCCTGATCGAACGGGAGTCGATCGCGTGCGCGGAGCGAATGGTCGAGTGCCGGATTCGGGCGGTGCGCTTCGCGTCGCCGCCCGTGCGCCGGATGCCCTTGACCGGTCACGGTCGGGGGCCGCCGGCATCGGTCCAACGGATAGGCAGCCTATGGAACTTTGAAGTTCAGGGCTGCCCAAGAGTTCGGCTTGTGTCGCGCAGGCCGCTGTGGTCGCCTAGGAACCAGGCAGATGCCGCCGCAGGCGGTCGGGGACGGGAGTACGGAATGGGAATCGACGGGCTGAGCGCGAGCCGTAGGACGGTGCTGGTCGGGATCGGCGCGGCCGGGGCCGCGACGCTGGTCGGCGGCTCGGCGCAGGTCGCCCGGGCGGCGGCCAAGACGCGGCCGGTCTCGGTCGCGCTCGTCACCTCCGTGCCGATCGAGCAGCAATGGATCAGCCGGCTCCACATCGCCCTCAAGGCGGCGGTGGCGCGCGGCGACATCACCTACGTCTATTCCGAGAACGTCGCCAACACCGACGCCGAGCGCGTCATCCGCGAATACGCCGAGAGCAAGAAGGACCTCGTCATCGCCGAGGCGTTCGGCCTGGAGCGGCCGGCGCGCAAGATCGCCTCGGACTACGCCTCCACCGCCTTCCTGATGGGCTCGTCCTTTCCGGCGCAGGGGCCGAACCTCTCGGTGTTCGACAACTACATCCAGGACGCCTCCTACCTCACCGGCATCGTCGCCGGAAAGGAGACCAAGACCGGCGTCATCGGCATGGTCGGCGGCTACGCGATCCCCGAAGTGAACCGGCTGATGCACGCGTTCATGGCCGGCGTGCGCTCGGTCAACCCGAACGTCAAATTCTCGATCTCGTTCATCAATTCCTGGTACGACCCGCCCAAGGCGAAGGAGACCGCCTTCGCGATGATCGAGCGCAAGGCCGACGTGCTCTACGCCGAGCGCTTCGGCGTGTCGGACGCCGCCAAGGAGCGCGGCGTCAAGGCGATCGGCAACGTCATCGACACCGCCGCCCAGTATCCCGGCACGGTGATCGCCTCCGCGCTCTGGCACATGGAGCCGACCCTCGACCGCGCCATCGCCAAGGTGATCGACGGGACCTGGGCGGCGGAGAATTACGGCCCGTGGAGCGGCATGGCCCAGGGCGGCTGCACGCTCGGCCCCCTCGATCCCAAGCTCGTGCCGCAGGACGTGATCGAAGTCGTGAAGGCGCGGGAGGCCGAGATCCGCGCGGGCACGCTCAAGGTCGCGATCGACGATTCCGAACCCAAATCGACCGCCTGACGTGTCGTCCCCGGCGCGGCCCGCCGACGGGCGGTCGGCCGCGCCGCGCCCGGTCGTGCTCGAACTGCGCGGCATCACCAAGCGCTTCGGCGCCCTGCTCGCCAACGACGCGATCGACCTGACCCTGCGCCGGGGCGAGATCCTGGCGATGCTCGGCGAGAACGGGGCGGGCAAGACCACCCTGATGAACATCCTGTTCGGCCACTACACGGCGGATGCGGGCACCGTGCGGGTGGCCGACGCCGGCGGGCGGCTCGTGCCGCTGCCGCCGGGGCGGCCGCGGGCCGCGATCAGTGCCGGGATCGGCATGGTGCACCAGCACTTCGCGCTCGCCGACGCGCTGAGCGGCCTCGACAACGTGATGCTCGGCACCGAGCCGCTCTGGCGCCCGCGCCGGGCCACGGCGGCGGCGCGGGCCAGGCTCGCGGCGCTGATGGCGGGCTCGGGGCTCGCCGTCGATCTCGACGTGCCGGTGGGCGGCCTCACGGTCGGCGAGCGCCAGCGCGTCGAGATCCTGAAGGCGCTCTACCGCGATGCGCGCGTGCTCATCCTCGACGAGCCGACCGCGGTGCTGACGCCGGCCGAGAGCGAGGGCCTGTTCGGGGTGCTGCGGGCGCTGGCCGCCCAGGGGCTCGCCGTCGCCTTCATCTCGCACAAGCTCGGCGAGGTGGTGGCGGGCAGCGACCGGGTCGCGGTGCTGCGCGGCGGCCGCAAGGTCGCCGAGCGCGAGACCGCCGGCGCCGACCGGGCGAGCCTTGCCGCACTGATGGTCGGGCGCGAGGTCCCGGTGGTCCGCCGCGAGCCCCGCACCCCGGGCCCGGAGGTTCTGGCGCTCGCCGGCGTCGCGGTGGCGGGCCCCGACCTGCGCAGCCGCCTCGACCGGGCCGACCTCGTGCTGCGCGCGGGCGAGATCGTCGGCATCGCCGGGGTGGCCGGCAACGGGCAGGCCGCGCTCGCACGCCTGCTGTTCGGCCTCAGCCGGCCGAGCGCCGGGACGGTGCGGCTGCACGGCCGGCCGCTGACCCGGTTCGATCCGCGCCGCGCGATCGCAGCCGGCATCGGCCGCATCCCGGAGGACCGCCACCACGAGGGCGCGGTCGCGGCGATGAGCGTGGCCGAGAACGTGGCGATCGAGGGCATCCGCGACCGCTTCCAGCGCCTCGGCCTGCTGCGGCGTCGGCGGATGACGGAGCACGCCGCGGCGGCCATCGCCGATTACGGCATCCGCTGCCCCGGCCCGGACGCGCCGATCCGGCTCCTGTCGGGGGGCAACATGCAGAAGGCGATCCTCGCCCGGGCGCTGGACGGCGCGCCCGGCCTGATCGTGGCCGCGCAGCCGACCCGCGGGCTCGATGTCGGCGCGGTCGCGGAGATCCACCGCCGCCTGCTCGACGCCCGCGCGCGCGGCGCCGGCATCGTGCTGATCTCCGAGGACCTCGACGAATTGTTCCGCCTGAGCGACCGCATCGCCGTCATAGTCCGCGCCCGGCTCTCCGCGGCGCTGCCGGCCGAGGGGCTCGACCGCACCCGGCTCGGCCTGATGATGGCGGGGCAGGATTCCGGCCCCGAGGCCGCCCTGGCCGAGCGCGAGAGGATGCTCGCATGATCCGCCTGGAGCCCCGCGGCGTCCCTTCGCGGCGCCTCGCGCTCGCGGTGCCGGTCGCCGCCGCCCTCGCCGCCCTGGGGCTCGCCGCGCTGCCGCTGGCGCTCGCCGGCGCGCCGGTGCTGCGCGCCTACGCGGCGATGGCCGAGGGCGCGCTCGGCTCGCGCTTCGCCCTGTCCGAGGTGCTGACCCGGGCGACCCCCCTGATCCTCACCGGGCTCGCCGCCGCGGTGGCGTTCCGGGCGCGGCTGTTCAACATCGGCGCCGAGGGACAGCTCTACGCCGGCGCGATCGCCGCGGTGGCGGTTGGGGCCGGCGCGCTCGACCTGCCTTCGTTCCTCCTGATCCCGCTGGTGCTGGCGGCGGGCGCGCTCGCGGGCGCCGCGATGATGCTCGGGCCGGCGCTGGCGCGGGTGACGCTCGGCGCCGACGAGGTGGTGACCACGCTGCTCCTCAACTTCGTCGTCCTGCTCCTCGTGCAGATGATGATCGAGGGGCCGATGAAGGACCCGATGAGCCTCGGCTGGCCGCAATCCGAGCCGCTGGTGGAGGCCGCGACCCTGCCGAGGCTCGTCGAGAAGACCCGCCTGCACGCGGGCCTGCTCGTGGCGCTCGCCGCAGCGGGGCTGATGCACGGGCTTCTGGCCTATACCGTGCCGGGCTTCGCGATCCGCGCGGTCGGCGACGCGGCCCCGGCGGCGCGCTTCGCCGGCCTGCCGGTCGGCCTCACCCTGGTCGGCGTCGGCGCCCTGTCGGGCGCGCTCGCGGGCCTGGCCGGGGCCAGCGAGGTCGCGGGCGTGAAGGGCTTCCTCGCCGCCGACCTGTCGCCCGGCTACGGCTATGCCGGCATCGTCGTGGCGATGCTGGCCGGGCTGTCGCCGCTCGGCACCGTGGCGGCGGCGCTGTTCGTGGCCGCGGTGTTCGTCGGCGCCGACTCGATGAGCCGCGCCGTCAACGTGTCGAGCTACATCGCCAACCTGATCGTGGCGATGTCGCTGATCTCCGTGCTCGTGGCCGGCGTGCTGACCCGCTACCGCGTGCGGTTCGCGCCGCGCCCCCCGGCGCGGGCGTGATCCGATGCAGGCGGGCCTCGACCTCCTGCTCACGGTCTCGTTCTGGACCGCGGCTCTGCGGATCGCCACGCCGCTGATCTACGGGGTGGCCGGGGCGGTGCTGTGCGAGCGCGCGGGCGTGCTCAACCTCGGCATCGAGGGCATCATGACCGCGGGTGCGATGACCGGCTGGCTCGCGGTGCATCTCGGCGCGGGCCTGTGGGGGGGCGTGCTCGTGGCGGCGCTCACCGGCGCGCTGCTCGGGCTGCTGCTCGCCGGGCTCACGGTGACGCTCGGCCTGTCCCAGCACGTGAGTGGCTTGGCCGTGACGCTGCTGGCCACCAGTGCCGCCTATTTCGGCTACCGCCTCGCCCTGCCGGGCGCCGCGAGCCCGCCGCGGATCGAGCCGTTCCGGGCCCTCGACCTTCCCTGGCTCTCGGACCTGCCGGTGATCGGCCCGATCCTGTTCCGGCAGACCGCGCTGACGCTGCTTGCCATCGTGCTCATCCTCGGGCTCGGGCTCTTCCTGGCGCGCACGCCGCTGGGGCTGGCGGTGCGGGCGGTGGGCGAAAACCCGGCGGCAGTCGAGGCGCAGGGCATCGACGTGCACCGGCTGCGCATCGGCGCCGTGGTGGCGGGCTCCGCCCTGATGGCGCTGGGGGGCGCGTTCCTGACGCTCTCGGCCTTCAACGCGTTCTTCTTCGAGATGGTGGCCGGGCGCGGCTGGATCTGCATCGCGCTCACCGTCTTTGCCGGCTGGCGCCCGGCCAAGGCGCTGCTCGGCGCGGTGCTGTTCGGCGCCTTCGACGCCTTCCAGGTCCGCCTCCAGCAAGCGTCCGGCGGCGCCGTGCCGGGGCAGGTGTTCCTGATGCTGCCCTACCTGCTGTCGATCGCCGCGCTGCTCATCGGCGCCCGCAACGCCCGCGCCCCGAAGGCGCTGATGCGTCCCTACATCCGCGGCGAGAGGTAGAGCCCGTGATCCCCGACCTCATCGTCCGTAACGCCACCCTGCCGGACGGCCGCACCGGCCTCGACATCGCGATCGAGGGCGGCCGCATCGTCGCCGTCGAGCCGGCCATTCCGGTGCGCGCCGCCCACGAGATCGACGCGGCCGGGCATCTCGTGGCGCCGCCCTTCGTCGATTGCCACTTCCACCTGGACGCGACGCTCTCCCTCGGCCTGCCGCGCATGAACCTCTCCGGCACGCTGCTGGAGGGCATCGCGCTCTGGGGCGAGCTGAAGCCGCTGCTCACCGCCGACGCGGTGATCGAGCGCGCCCTGCGCTACTGCGACCTCGCGGTCGCCCAAGGCCTGCTCGCGGTGCGCAGCCACGTCGACGTCTGCGACGACCGGCTGCTCGCGGTCGATGCCCTGCTCGACGTGAAGCGGCAGGTGGCGCCCTATCTCGACCTCCAGCTCGTGGCCTTCCCGCAGGACGGCTACCTGCGCGCGCCGAACGCCGCGGCCAACCTCGAGCGGGCGCTCGACCGCGGCGTCGAGGTGGTGGGCGGCATCCCGCATTTCGAGCGCACGATGGAGGACGGGGCGGAGTCGGTGCGCCGCCTGTGCCGGATCGCCGCCGAGCGCGGCCTGCGCGTCGACCTCCACTGCGACGAGACCGACGACCCGCTCTCCCGCCACGTCGAGACCCTGAGCGCCGAGACGCTGCGGCACGGCCTGCACGGCCGCGTGGCGGGCTCGCACCTGACCTCGATGCATGGGATGGACAACTACTACGTCTCGAAGCTCATCCCCCTGATGGCCGAGGCGCGGCTGCACGTGGTGGCCAACCCGCTCGTCAACATCGTGATCCAGGGCCGCCACGACGGCTACCCGAAGCGCCGCGGCCTCACCCGCGTGCCGGAACTCGCCGCCGCCGGCCTCACGGTCGCCTTCGGCCAGGATTGCTGCATGGACCCGTGGTACGCCCTGGGCGGGGCGGACATGCTCGACGTCGCGCATATGGGCCTGCACGTGGCGCAGATGACGAGCCGCGCGGGGATGCGCGCCTGCTTCGAGGCGGTGACGACGAACGCCGCCGCGGTGATGGGCCTGGAGGATTACGGCCTGCGGGTCGGCGCGCACGGCGACCTCGTGGTGCTGCAGGCCCGCGACGCGATCGAGGCGATCCGCCTGCGCCCGCCGCGCCTCTTCGTGGTGCGGCGCGGCCGGGTGATCGCCACGACGCCGCCGCGCCTCACGGCCCTCGACCTGCCCGGCCGCCCGCCGCAGGTGGACCCGGCCGCCTACGCGCCGCCGGAGCGGCCCGATCCGGGATAGCCAGGACCTCACAATCCCTATCGAACGCGACGACAGCGACCTTCAACATCGTCTGGCCCGCTTCCGCCGCAGCACCAACGCCGTCTCGAAATGTCCGAGACTGGTCGATCCTAGAGCATTTTCCATGATCCCTGGATCACGGAAAATGCTCTAGGTCTCTGTGTGGTCGCATTTTCTTCACGCGAGCCGGTATCCACCTCGCTGGAAAATGCTCTAGCCTGAAGCTCTATCGCCGCGACCATGATCGAGGCGGACGCATCCCTGCTGCCGACATCGTGCAAGCGATCTTTGCGTAGGACGCTCGTAGCCCGGGATGCACGCGGCCTCCCGTCATGCCTCCTCGATCACGGCGACGATGTCGCCGCCGCGCAACGTGCGGCCTGGCTTCACGCGGACTTCGCGCACGCGTCCCGCCACGGGGGCGGCGACCGCGATCTCCATCTTCATCGATTCGAGGATGGCCAGGGTCTGGCCCGCAGCGACCTGGTCGCCCGCCGCCACCACGACCGTCCAGACGTTCCCCGGCACGGTGGTCGGCACGCCGAGGCAGCCTGCCGGGATCGCATCCTCAGTGCCCTGCGGCGCGCCCGCGTCGGCGACGAAGCTGTCGAGGCCCTGGTCCTTCCAGCGCCGGCGCTCGGCCTCGAAGGCCGTCTGCTGCCGGAGCTTGGCCGCGACGATCTCGGAGGCGTTGGCCGCCAGCTCCGCCCGGTGGGCGGCGTAGGAGAACCGCCCGTCCTCGATCCGCACCGGGTAGGCCCCGTGCGGGAAGGCGGCGCGGGCCTCGGTCAGCGCGGCGTGGTCGACGGGGAAGAAGCGGATGCGATCGAACGGCCTGAGCAGCCAGGGGTGGCCGGGCGCGAACGCGGCGGTGGTGCGCCAGGTGTTCCAGATCTGGATGGTCCGGCCGACGAGCTGATACCCGCCCGGCCCCTCCAGGCCGTAGATGCACATGTAGGCGCCGCCGATGCCGACCGCGTTCTCCGGCGTCCACGTGCGCGCCGGGTTGTACTTCGTGGTCACGAGCCGGTGGCGCGGGTCGACGGGGGTCGCCACCGGCGCACCGAGGTAGACGTCGCCGAGCCCCATCACGAGGTAGCTCGCATCGAAGACGATGCGCTTCACGTCTTCTTCCGAATCGAGGCCATTGATCCGGCGGATGAACTCGATGTTCGAGGGGCACCAGGGCGCGTCGGGCCGCACGAGCTCCTGGTATTTGCGCATGGCGCGCTCGGCCTGCGGGTCGTTCCAGGACAGCGGCAGGTGGACGACGCGGCTCGGGACGGTCACGGCTTCTGCCGACGGCAGGCCCGCCTCGATCTCGCGCAGCAGGCCGAGCAGCCGGGGACGCGGCAGCGCCGTGCCGTCGTAATGGATCTGGAGCGAGCGGATGCCCGGCGTCAGGTCGATCAGTCCGGGAAGCCGCGCCGCCGCCACGGCCTGCGCCAGCAGGTGGACGCGCAGGCGCACGCCGATGTCGAGCGCCATCGGGCCGTACTCGACGAGCAGGTTGTCGTCGCCCTGCCGCCGGTAGACCACCGGGACGGGGCCGGCCGCGTCGGCGGCGAGGATCGGCGAGCCCGCGCGCGCTGCGGCGATGCCGGGTGCGCGCCTGCCCCCAGCCTGCGCCGGGCGCGGCGTGTCCGGAACGGCCGCCGCCGGCGCCGCCGGCTCCGGCCGATGGGGCCTAGGGGCGGAATCCTCCGGCCGCGCGACCGGGTGGAACCGCACCGTGTCGCCGGGCCGCAACTGGCCCATCTTCCACTGCTCGTCGCGGGCGATCACCGCGGGGCAGACGAAGCCGCCGAGGCTCGGGCCGTCGGGGCCGAGCAGGATCGGCATGTCGCCGGTGAAGTCGATGGCGCCCACCGCGTAGGCGTTGTCGTGCAGGTTGGAAGGGTGGAGCCCGGCCTCGCCGCCGTCCTTGCGCGCCCAGCGCGGGGTCGGGCCGACGAGGCGCACGCCGGTGCGGGCCGAGTTGAAGTGAACCTCGTAGGCGGAAGCGAACAGGTCGGCGATGTCCGCCTCCTGAAAGAAGTCCGGTGCGCCGTGCGGCCCGTACAGCACGCCGATGCGCCAGTCCTGCGTCAGGGGCGCGGGCGCGGGGACGGTGGCGGGCACGGCCGGCGCATCGCCGAGATGGAGCACGTCGCCGGCCTTCAGCACGCCGGTGGCGTGGCCGCCGAAGCCGCCGAGCGCGAAGGTGGCGCGCGAGCCGAGCACCACGGGGGCGGCAAAGCCGCCGCGCACGGCGAGGTAGGCGCGCTGGCCGGGGCCGATGATGGGCCCGATCGTCAGAGTCTGGCCGGCGGCGACGGGGAAGGCCCGGCCGTGGGGCTGCTCGGCCTCGTCGAGGCGGGCGGTCATCGCCGCGCCGGCGAGCGCCGCCGTGGCATCGGCGTGGAAGCGCAGCGCCGGGCCGGAGACGGTGAGTTCGAGGGCGCAGGTCTCGGGCGCGTTGCCGACCAGCGCGTTGGCGTCCCGGAACGCGCGCGCATCCATCGGCCCGCTCGGCGGCACGCCCACATGCCAGAGGCCGAGCCGCCCCGGCAGTTCCTGGAGGCTCGACTGCGCGCCGGGAGCCAGCACCGCGACGCAGCGCGGCTGGTGGGCGAAATCGCGCAGGGCCGTGGTGGCGACGCGCCCGCTCGCGAACAGGTCCGAGGCCGCGATGGCGCGCAGGTAATCGAGGTTCGTTGCGATGCCCGAGACGGCGCTCTCGTCGAGCGCCCGGCGCAGGGCGGCCAGGGCGGCCGGCCGGTCGGCGCCGGTGACGACGATCTTGGCGAGCATCGGGTCGTAGTGCGTCGTCACCTCGACGCCGGCCTCGATCCAGCCGTCGATGCGGGCGTCGGCCGGGAAGCGCACCTCGGTGATGAGGCCGGCGCTCGGCGCGAAATCGGCGTGCGGGCTCTCGGCATAGAGCCGAGCCTCCATCGCCGCGCCCTTCGGCATCAGCGGCCCGGAAGCACCGGTTGCTTGGCCGATCACGTCCTCGCCCGCCGCCTGGCGGATCATCCATTCGACGAGATCGATGCCGAACACGGCCTCCGTCACCGGATGCTCGACCTGAAGGCGGGTGTTGACCTCGAGGAACGAGAATTCCTCGCGGGCCGGGTCGTAGATGAACTCGACGGTGCCGGCCGAGGCGTAGGACACGCTCGCCCCGAGGGCGACGGCTGCCGCGTGCAGGCGCGCGCGGGTCGCCTCCGACAGGCCGGGGGCGGGGGTCTCCTCGATCACCTTCTGGTTGCGGCGCTGGAGCGAGCAGTCGCGCTCGCCGAGCGCCATGACGCGGCCGGCACCGTCGCCGAAGATCTGCACCTCGACGTGGCGGGCCTCGCCGACGAAGCGTTCGAGATAGACCCGCGCGTCGCCGAAGCTCGCCCGCGCGGTGCGCTCGACGCCGGCGTAGTGCGCGGCAAGCTCGTCCGCGCAAGTGCAGAGGCGCATGCCGATGCCGCCGCCGCCCGCGGTGCTCTTGAGCATGACCGGGTAGCCGATGTCCTCGGCCGCGCTGAGCGCCGCAGCGAGGTCTGGCAGCAGGCCGGTGCCCGGCAGCAGCGGCACGCCGCTGCGCCGCGCAAGCTCCCGCGCGGTGTGCTTGAGGCCGAAGGCGCGCAGGTGCTCGGGGCGGGGGCCGATGAACACGAGGCCCTCGGCCGCCAAGCGCTCGGCGAAGGCGACGTTCTCGGACAGGAAGCCGTAGCCCGGATGCACGGCCTGCGCGCCCGTCGCTTTGCAGGCCGCGACGACGGCCTCGACGTTCAGGTAGCTCTCGGCCGCGGGCGCCGGCCCGAGGCGCACCGCCGCGTCGGCCTCGATCACGCCGAGGGTGAAGCGGTCGGCGTCCGAGTAGACGGCGACCGAGGCGATGCCCATCCGCCTACAGGTGCGGACGATGCGCCGGGCGATCTCGCCGCGGTTGGCGATCAGGATCTTGGCGAACATCGCCTCACGCCCGGTCGCGGATCGTCACGCGGATCGGCGTCGGGTCGAAGCCGTTGCAGGGGTTGTTGATCTGCGGGCAGTTCGAGATCACGCAGATCACGTCCATCTCCGCCGTCACCTCGACGTAGTCGCCCGGCCCCGAGACGCCGTCGACGATGGCGAGCTGGCCGTCCTGCTCGATCGGCACGTTCATGAAGAAGTTGATGTTGGGCACGATGTCGCGCTTCCCGAGCCCGTACTTGGCGAGCTCGAGGGCGAAGTTCTCGCGGCAGGCGTGAAGGTACTTCGTCGCCTGCCCGAAGCGCACGGTGTTGCTCTCGCACGAGCACGCCCCGGCGGAGGTGTCGTGCCGGCCGCAGGAATCGGCGGTGACGACGGCCATCACCCGCCCCTCGTTGGAGACGAGCGCGGTGCCGGTGGTGACGTAGGCCGAACCCTGGACGCGCAGGGTGTCCTGCGAGGAGTAGCGCTCGCCCATGTCGTCGGCGCGGTAGAACAGGGTGTCGACGGCCTGGCAGCCTTCGGTGTCGGTGATGCGCAGGGTCTGGCCCCTGCGCACGAGGCCCGACCACGGCGCCTGCGCCGGGACGACCGCGTCGAGGAGGATGGCGGCATCGCGTGCGGTCACGGTCGGTCCTCCTTTGAGAATCCAGCGAGCGCGTTGTTCTCGTAGCCGCGCGCGGCCTCGACGCTCGCCGTCCGGCAGGGGTCGTCCGGCGCGGGCGGCGGCGGCAGGAAGCGCGTCGCCGCCACCGGGTTCGGCGCGTAGTCCGGGGCGGGATCGAGGGGGTGGAGACAGTTCGACAGGGTGACGAGGAGATCCATCTCGGCGCGCAGGTCCACGAAGTCGCCCGCCCCGCACGCCGCCGCGTTCCAGGTCAGGCGCCCCTCCGGGCCGACGCTCACGGGGGCGAAGAACGTGACCAGCGCCGGGATGTCGCGCCGGTCGAGCCCGCTCTTCAGGGCGGCCAGCACGAGGTTGTCGCGGGTGTTGCGGTGCGGGCCGCCCGGATAGCGTGCCGCGTTGGACGCGGCGTTGGAGCCGCCGGCCAGCGCGTCGTGGGCGCCGCAGGAATCCTCGATCAGCGCCAGCATCACCCGGCCCATGTCGGAGAACAGCACGCGGCCCTTCCGGAGCGCGGTGGTCCACTGCACCTTGACCGTGTCGGCGTAGTTCAGCCGCTCGGACGGGTCGGCGGCGCTCCAGGCGACCAGCGCCACGCTGGAAGGCCCGTGGTCGAGGGCGATGCGCAGGGCCTCGCCGCGCGCCAGCCGCGTGGTCCAGTACCAGCCGCCGGGGATCGTCTCGGCGTGCCGGATCGCCGCCGCGTCGAGGGGCAGACCGCGCGGGGACGGAGGCGGCAGCGCGCGCGGGGCGTGGGCCTGGCCCGCGCGCTTGAGGTCCTCGTAGCGGCGCCGGTTCTCGGCGATGGTCTCGTCTGTCGTATCCATGCCCGTTCCTCGAACTTCCGCCGGGTCGTCCCTGCCGATGGTTGAGCCCTGGTCGCGAGGCCGGGTCGTCCCGGTGGGGCGGTGTGGTGAATTTGGCCCGGCGCCGCAGCCGGAACGCGCCGCGCTCTCGGAGGGACGCTGCAAGCCGCCTCAGAACAGGTGGCTGTAGCGCTCGACCTCCCAGGCGCTGACGGTGAGGTGGTATTCCTCCCACTCCGCCCGCTTGCAGCGGATGAATTCGTCGCTGAGCGCGCTGCCGAGGGTCTTGGCCATCAGCGGGTCGGCGGCGAAGGCATCCACCGCCTCGGCCAGGGTCTGGGGCAGGAAGTCGATGCCCCGCTCCCGGCGCTGGGCATCGGTGAGCGCGTACAGGTTGTCCTCGTTGGGCGCACCCGGATCGATGCGCTCGCGCACGCCCTCCAGGCCGGCTGCGAGCACCAGGGCGGCGGCGAGGTAGGGGTTCACGGCGCCGTCCGCGTTGCGGCTCTCGCAGCGCCCGCCGCCGGCCGGCACCCGCACCGAGTTGGTGCGGTTGTTCGAGCCGTAGGCATTGAACACCGGCGCCCAGGAGAAGCCGGCCATAGCGCCCTGGCGCACGAGGCGCTTGTAGCTGTTGACCGTCGGCGCGAAGGCGGCGCAGAGCGCCCGGCCGTGGCGGAGCACGCCGCCGATGAAGTGGTAGCCGGTCTCGCTGAGGCCGAGCCCGCGCGGATCGTCACCCGGATCGCACGCGAAGACGTTCCGCCCCGTCGCGTCCGACAGCGACATGTTGAAATGCGCGCCGTTGCCGGTGCGGTCGGCGAACGGCTTGGGCATCATCGTGGCGATCAGCCCCTCCTCCTTGGCGTAGTGCTTGGCCATCATCCGGAAGAAGGTCAGCCGGTCGCACGTGGTCAGCGCGTCGGAATAGGTGAAGTCGAACTCGAACTGCGCGTTGGCGTCCTCGTGGTCGAAGGAATACAGGTCCCAGCCTAGGGCATCGATCGTGGTCGCGACCTTGTCGAGCCACGCGAAGTTGTCGATGAAGCCGCGCACGTCGTAGCAGGGCTTCAGGAGCTTGTCGTCCGGCACCGGCGTGTGCAGCGCGCCGTCGGCCGCCTGCCTGAGCAGGAAGACCTCGCACTCGATGCCGAGGTTGAAGCCGAAGCCCATCGCCTTGGCCTGCGCCAGCACGGTCTTCAGCGCCACGCGCGTCGAGAGCGGGTAGGGCCGGCCCTGGAAGGCCAGGTCCGCCGGCGCCCAGGCGAGCTTCGGCTCCCACGGCAGCGGGATGACCCGCGAAAGGTCCGGGACAGAGGTGAGCTCGTCCTCGTTCGGCGCCTGGCCGAGGCCGTCGAGCGCGTAGCCCGTGTAACGCTCGGAGCCCGCCGCCATCTGCGGCAGGTGGCCGATCGGCACGACCTTGGCCTTCTGGACGCCGTGGATGTCGACGTAGGCGCCGATGACGTACTTCACGCCCCTGGCGCGCAGGTCGTCCTGCAGGCGTGCGATGGCGGGGTCGATGTCTGCGCCGTGCGCCATCGGTTCAGCTCCTCGAAGCGGCGTCGAAGGGATGGATCGTGCGGCCAGGATCGTCGGCGATTTGGTCCGGCCGCACCGGCGCGGGCGCCAGCTTCTGCATCGGCATCACTCGACCTCGTCCCCGGCGGGGGTCATGCGGGTGACGAGCGTCGAGGCGCCGGCCTCCTCGGCCTCGGCTTCGTCCTCGGGCGGATGGATCAGCGCGTCGAGCCGTGCCCGGGTGGCGCGGAACTCCGGCCCCAGCGCCTGCGCGTGGCTGCGCGGCCGCGGCACCGGTACCTCGATCAGTTCGGCGACCGCGCCGGGATGGGCCTTCAGGACGAGGATGCGGTCGGCGAGGTGGATCGCCTCGTCGAGGTCGTGGGTGATGAACACGATGGTGATGTCGATCTTCTTCCAGATCTCGATGAGGTAGGCCTGCATCCGCGCCCGCGACTGGGTGTCGAGCGCCGAGAACGGCTCGTCCATGAGCAGGATGCGCGGGCGCGTGGCGAGCGCGCGGGCGATCGCCACGCGCTGCTTCATGCCGCCCGAGAGCTGGTGCGGATAGGATTCGGCGAAGGATTCGAGGCCGATCAGGGCGAGCCATTGCCCGGCCTCGCGCTCGGCTTCGCGGCGGGGCGTGCCGTTCTCCTCCAGGCCGAAGGCGACGTTGCGCAGCACCGTGAGCCAGGGGAACAGGGTGTAGCCCTGGAACACCATGCCGCGATCGCTCCCCGGCCCGGAGACCGGGACGCCGCCCACCCGCACCACGCCGCTCGTGGCCGTCTCCAGCCCGGCCAGGATGCGCACGAAGGTGGACTTGCCGCAGCCCGAGGGGCCGACGACGCAGAGGAACTCGCGCCGGTGGGTGGCGACGTCGATGCCCTTGAGCGCGACCACCGCGCGGCCGTCCGGCGCGCGGAAGACCTTCCCGAGGTTCTCGACGCTGAGCGCCACCTCGCGGCCCTTGAGCTTGGCGAAGCGGGCGCGCACCGGCTCGCACTGGGTGCGATAGTCGCAGCCCTCCATCGGTATGACGACGCCCCGGTGCTGCGCGCCCGTAGCTTGGCCCGCGGCGCTCACCCCCTGGCCTGCGGCGCTCATGCCTCGCTCCGATCGTAGGGAAACAGCCGGCGCCCCGCCCAGGCCAGCCCGAGATCGGTGGCCGAGCCGACGAGGCCGATGATCAGGATCGCGGCGTAGACGGTCTCGAAATGCTGGTAGCGCGCCTGCTGCGTGATGAAGAAGGTGATGCCCGAGGAGGTGCCGATGAGCTCGGCGACGATGAGGTAGGTCCAGGCCCAGCCGAGCAGGATGCGCTGGTCGCGGTAGAGCTGGGGCAGCATCGCCGGCACGATCACGCGGCGGATCAGGCGGAGGTTGCGGGCGCCGAGCGTCAGCGCCGCCTCGATCAGCAGCGGCTCGACCCGCCGTGTGGTGTTGGCGATGACGAGCACCTGCTGGAAGAAGGTGCCGATCACGATGATCGCGATCTTGGGCCCGTCGTAGATGCCGAGGATCGCCACCATCAGCGCGCCGAAGGCGGGCGCCGGCATGTAGCGCACGAACTCGATCACCGGCTCGGTGAGGCGCGCCAGGGTCGGCTGCGCGCCGCACAGGATGCCCAGCGGCACGCCGACGACCGACGAGAGGGTGAAGCCCCAGAAGATGATCTGGATCGAGTGCCAAAGGCTGTAGGGCAGCCGGATCGCGTCGCGCTGGCTCGGCGGGGCGGTGAGCGCGGCCCAGAACGCCGCCGCGACCTCGTGCGGGGCGGCGAGGTAGACCGGGTTGGCGGGCCGGCCCAGGGGCACGGCGGCGCCGGCGGACCTCGCGGTGGCGACCTCGTCGGCGAAGGCCGCCTTGGGCACCCGCATCCCGCGCTCCATCCACGACACGCCGCCCGGCTCGGTGACCAGCACGAGAGGATGCCACAGGAAGGGCAGGTAGGACACCGCCGACCAGGCGAGGACCGGCAGCAGGAACGACAGGATCGTCAGCGTCAGGCGCCTGCGGGGGGCGAGCGGGCGCGCGACGCCGATCCAGGACCGGCGGCGCGCGGGAGCGGGGACGGCGACGCCCCCGGAGACGGCGGCGCTCCCCGCTCCCGCCCTATGATGCGGGCCGCCCCGTCCCGCCGGGGGCGGAGTGGGCGCGCCGGCAAAGCTGCGGCCGGGCTCGGACGTCACGGCCCCGACCCGTCACTTGCCGTCGGTGAGCGCCGGGTCGATGTAGCTCTTCACGTCCTGCGCGGTCTTGTAGACCTCGTACTTGACGTTGAAGGCGTCGGCGTAGCGGCTCGATCCGTAGAGCGAGCCGAAACCGTCGGCCTCCTTCATCACCTTGCGGCCCTCGGCCAGCGTCAGGAGCTTGGTGCCCTTCAGGAAGCGGGAGAAGGTGGGCGCGTCGATCCCGACCCTGCCGGCCATGATCGCCACCGCGTCGCCTTGCGTCTTCGGGTCCTCGATGTAGGCGACGACCTTGTCCCAGACGGCCACGAACTTGATCCAGTCGGCCCGGCGCGCGGCGAGGCTCGAGGGCGAGACGGCGACCACGTCGTAGATCAGCCCGGGGACGTCGGCGGAGGTGTAGAGGGGCTTGGCGCCGGGGGCGCCCTTCATCGCTTGGCCGGCGATGGGCTGCCACGCGCCGACGGCCGAGACGTCGCCCGAGGCCAGCACCTGCGGCGTCTCGTTGGTCTTGGCGTTGACCAGCGTGACGTCGGCCTCCGTGAGGCCGAGCTTGGTCAGGCCGTGGATGAGGAGCAGGTGCTCGACCAGCCCGACCTCGAGGCCGACCTTCTTGCCCTTGAGGTCGGAGAGCGCCTTCACGCCCGGCTTGCCGACGATCATGTCGTTGCCGTCCGAGTAGTCCGTCAGCATGATCATGACGTTCTTGGCGCCGTTGCCGCCCATCACCAGGGCGTCGCCGTTGGTGCAGGTGACGGCGTCGAGCTTGCCCGCCGAGAAGGCATCCATCGAGGCCGAGTAGTCGAACCACTCGAACGTCGCCTCGATTCCGGCCTGCTTCAGCCAGCCCTTCTCGATGGCGACCTGCCAAGCGACCCAGCCCGGCCAGTCGCTGTAGCCGATGCGCAGGGCCTCGGCAGCCTGGGCGAGCGGGGCGACGAGCAGCCCCAGGGCGAGGAGGCCGGCGGCGACGGCCTTGCGCCCGGCGGCGGCGATGGTGGAAAGCTGCATCTGCTGTCTCCAAGGCGCGTAGTACGATGCATGAGAATCGTAATATCGTCAGCATCCGAGAACAGCAAAAGCTGTGCCAGGGCCGGAGCCCGCGATGGGGAGAACCACGATGGCCGATGCCGGCGTCGACGACGGGGACGGTCTCCCGGCGGAGGGCGAAACCGCGGCCGGCCGCCGGCGGCCGGTGAGCCGGATCAGCCTGTCGCTCCCCGAGGACCTGCTGACCGAACTCGACGCGATGGTGGGCGAGCGCGGCTTTGCCAACCGCTCGCAGGCGGTGGCCAAGATCCTCCACCGCTCCCTGGTGGAGCACCGGCACGACGTGGGCGACCGGGTCATGGTCGGCACCATCACGCTGTTCTACGACAACCTCGTCCCCGGCCTGCAGCAGCGGCTCGCCGACCTTCAGCGCCGCCACATCGCCGAGGTGATCTCGTCGCTGCACGTCCACCTGATGCACAACCAGACGCTGGAGGTCATCCTGGTTCAGGGCGGGGCCCGGACGCTCCAGGCGATCGCCGACGCGATGATCGCCCAACGCGGGGTCGTCTCGGGCAGGCTCGAACTGGCGGCCGCCTTGATACCTCAGTTGCACCCGTTCTCCGATCAGGCCGGCGTCCCGTCCGGGATCGAGCGCGACGTGTGATGCCTGATACCAAGGCTCGATAAGGCTGACTTATTAGGGAGGCCGGCCTTCGGCTGGATCGCGAAGCGTCTCAGCATCGAACCGGCGACCGCTTCGTCGGGGAACGCGACGCGGCGGGGACCGAGGATGCCGATCAGACGCTGCTGAGCAGGAACATCAGCATGGTCGTGGCCACCGTCGTGCTGAGGAAGCCGCACAGGGCCGCGGCGAAGGACGGGCCGGTCGGTGCGGAGGCGGCGATGGTCTGGGACTCGGAGGTCATGGCGGTTGGCCCTGTCGGCGACCCTGCGTCGCGTTGATGATGGAACATGCCGTGGAAAGAGGGGATGTGCCTGTGCGCGGCCGCACCGGAAGCGTCGCGACGGTCCCCGGTCCCGCTCGGGTCAGTCGCAGCGGTCGACGTGCTTGGCGATGCGCAGAGCCCGAAGCTCGGTGCGCAGATCGATCGCGATCACGCCGGCCGCGCAATCCGCGAACGCGTCCCGGGCCTCGCCGTACCGGTCGCCGACTTCGTCGAGGATGTCGCAGGCGCGGTCGTGGTTGCCGCGGCGAAACTCCCGTCGAGCCTGGTGGCGCAGCGCGGTGGCCGCATCGACGGTGCTCTGCGCTTCGAGGCAGGACGGTGCCGCGGACGCGGAGCCGATGCAGAAGAGAAGCCCCAGGGTCGCCAACATCGCCGAATGCGTCTTGGTCATGGGACACCGCGAAGACGATCAAACACGCGCTAGACTTGGAGAACCAAGTATTCGATGGACTTCCATCGCCACCCGTCCATACCCCCTGAACGGCCGAGCTACGCCGATGGTTCCGCCGGCGCCTTCGCCTTCCGACCCCGGCGCGAGGCGAGGATTGCGGAGAGCGTCACCGGCGCGAAGCCCTGCGCATCGACGCCGACGTCGTACTGCCTGGGCGCCGGCCGCAACTGCCCGTGCGAATGTCCGTGGAGGTTGAGCGCACCGCGACCGATGCCGTTCCAGGTGCGGAAGGCGTAGTGGCAGAGCACCAGCGCGCGGTCCTCGACCCTGACCTCCGCGTAATGGGCGATCGAGGCCCAGTCCGGGGCGTCCAGCGTGTCGGGTCCGTCGTTGTTGCCGACGATCAGGTGCTTGGTGCCGTGGAGCGCGGCGAGGATGGCGTGGACCCGCGCCCGGTCCGGGCCGAGGGCGAAATCGCCGAGGTGCCAGACCACGTCCCCGGATCGGACGATGCCGTTCCAGTTCGCGATCAGGGCGGCATCGTGGGTCGCAAGATCGCGGAACGGCCGCCGGTCGAGGCGCAGGATGCGCGGATCGCCGAAATGCGTGTCGCTGGTGAAGTAGACGGCCACCGAATGCTCTCGAATGCTCTCCCGCGCGCGAGGCACGCCGCCGCGGTTCCTGTCCGATCGCGCGGGACGGCGGCAAGAAGATTCTCTTCCAAGATTCTCTTCGCCGCAGCACGCGGAGCGTGAGCGCGCCGCGCGGGACAGCCGGCCGCATAACGTTCGCGGCATCGGCCGACGCGTCGAACGGGATGGGCTTGCATGCCCGCAAGCGGAAAGCCTTGCATGCCCACGAGCGGAAAGCTAAGACGCGCAGGCCCTCCGGGGCGTCGGAGCGTAGCGCAGCCCGGTTAGCGCACTAGTCTGGGGGACTAGGGGTCGGA
>NZ_CAXTHR010000049.1:0-26074 GCF_964244095.1 uncultured Methylobacterium sp.
GCCAGTACTTCTTCGGCATCTCGGCCCGCATCGCCTTCAGGTTGGTGCGGGCCGGGTTGAAGGTGCTCTCGTAGTAATCGCGCCAGCCCGCCTCGAACCCGTCGCCCGGCGGCAGGTGCACCCGGTCGCCGGGCGGGCCGAAGCGCAGCGTCGCCCCGTCCCAGCGGGCCGAGCCGTCCGGCGTCAGGATCGTCCAGTCCATCGACCGGAAGCGGTCGACGAAGAAGGGCGCCGCCGCTTCCAGGATGTAGTGGTCGGGCTCGAACCACGCGACGAACGCCTCGCCCCCCTCGCCCTCGATGCGGCGGAAGCGCAGGAACGCGTGCATCTTGTGCAGGTCGCGGGCGATCGCCCTGCGCATCGCGCCGAGCCGATGGACCAGCGGGTCGCTGGCCACCTCGGCGAGGTGGCGCTCGCCGTCGAGGACGCGCCGGACGAGCCGGTGGAGGAGGGCGTACCGCTCGGGATCGCGGTGGGGCACCACCATCGGGATCAGGCCGGCCACCGCCTTCGGCAGGGGGATGGGCGGGGCCTCGGACCGATCGGCCGCGGCCGCCCCGAACAAGCCGGGCGCGTCGCCCGCCGACCACGTCACGCAGTCCGGCGGGATGCCGTCGGCGACCAGTCGGCGCAGAGCCGTGCGGAAGCCGGCGAGATCGGCGCCGGAGCGCAGGTGAATCGTGCGATGCGCGCCTCCCCCTCCCCCCTCTGCGGGGGAGGGTGGGCCTCGCGTCAGCGAGGGTCGGGAGAGGGGAGCGACATCCCCGGATACGGCGCTCCCCTCTCCCGAACCGCTTCGCGGGCCACCTTCTCCAGCAGAGGGGAGAAGGATTGCGGGCCGCGCATCCATCAGAACAGGCTCAACTGCGCGGCCGGCTCCGCCAGCCGGCTGCGCAGGTCGAGCCGGTCGGTCAGGCCCGCCGGGGTGTAGTCGGCGGCGATCAGGAACGGCCGGGCGCGCTTGAGCGCCGAGGACAGGCGGGCGATGTCGTCGAGGCGCAGGGCGGTGTGCCGGCGCGCGCGGACGATCCGGTCGACGGCGCGCGCGCCGAGCCCCGGCACCCGCAGCAGCATCTCGCGCTCGGCCCGGTTCACGTCGACGGGGAAGCGGTGGCGGTTCTTCAGGGCCCAGGCGAGCTTGGGATCGATGTCGAGGGAAAACATCCCGTTCTCGGCGGCGTCCGCCACGTCGTCGGCGGAGAAGTCGTAGTACCGGATCAGCCAGTCGGCCTGGTACAGCCGGTGCTCGCGCCGGAGCGGCGGCGGCTTCAGCGGCAGGATGCCGGAGCCCTCGGGGATCGGGCTGAAGGCGGAGTAGTACACCCGCTTCAGGCCGAGGCTGCCGTAGAGCTGCGCGCTCTTGCGGATCAGCGCCTCGTCGGTGGTGGCATCCGCCCCGACGATCACCTGCGTCGACTGCCCGGCCGGCGAGAACCGGCGGCGCTCGGCCTTGGCCTCGACGATCCGCTCGGAGATCTGCACCATCGCGCCCTGGATCGTCGCCCCGTGCTTCTCTGGAGCGAGTTTTTGCAGGCTCGCCTCGGTCGGGAGTTCGACGTTGATCGACAGCCGGTCGGCGTAGAGGCCCGCTTCCTCGATCAGCCAGGGACTCGCCTCCGGGATCGACTTCAGATGGATGTAGCCGCGGAAACCGTGGTCGCGGCGCAGCGCCTTCGCCACGCGGGTCAGAAGCTCCATCGTGTGGTCCGGCGACTTGATGATGCCCGACGAGAGGAACAGACCCTCGATGTAGTTGCGCTTGTAGAACGCGATCGTCAGCGTCACCACCTCCTGCACCGAGAAGCGGGCGCGCTGCACGTTCGACGAGCGCCGGTTGATGCAGTAGGCGCAGTCGAACAGGCAGTAGTTCGTCAGCAGGATCTTCAGCAGCGAGATGCAGCGCCCGTCCGGCGTGTAGGCGTGACAGATGCCGGCGCCGGTGGTCGAGCCGAGCTCGCCCTCGCCGGCCCTGCGCCGGGGCGCGCCGGACGACGAGCACGAGGCGTCGTACTTGGCGGCGTCCGCGAGGATGCGCAGCTTCTTGGCGAGCGTTTCGTCCATCGAACAAACAATGAACCCGGCTGCACCGAAGACAAGCCCGGGCGGCGGCCTTGCCCCCGGCTGCGATGCCGCACCCCGGCACGCGTCCGGTCGCGGGACAGGATCACCCCGGCTTGGGCGTCACGCCTCGTCCTGCCCGTCGACGGTGCGCCGGGCCAGATCGTAGCCGAAGCCCGCCCGCGCCAGCGCCGCCAGATCGCGCTCGCGATGCAGGGCGCGGAGGTCGGGCCGTCGGAACGGCCCCAGCCGCCGGCGCTTGGCATAGGCCCGCGCGGCCGCCGTCTCGATGGCGTCGGCCTCCGCCTCGGGCGCGGCCGCGCGCTCGGCCGCCATCGCGGTCGCGACGGCGTCGGGCAGCACACCCTTGGCCGAGAGCTTGGCCAGGGCGCCGCGGGTGGAGGTTCCGCGTCGGCGAAGCGTCGCGAGCCGCGCGGTCGCGAAGCGCGCGTCGTCGACGAGCCCGGCCGAGACGGCGCGCGCGGTCGTCGCCTCGATCATCTCCGCGAAGGCACCAGCGTCCTCGCCGCGGGCGCGGGCGCGCTTCTCGACGCGCCGCCGCAGCGTCCGGCGCAGCATCTCCACCGAGGCGCTGTAGCGTTCGAGATAGTGCAGCGCCGCCCGTTCGAGCCAGGCGGCGGTGACCGGCGGCGCGGGTCTTGCGGCTTCGGGTCTTGCAGCTTCGGGTCTTGCGGCTACGGGTCTTGCGGCCCTGTCAGGTCTCATGGTCGGGTGCGTGCCTCGCCGCGCGGTTCGGGCCTGCAACGATCGCCCGCGTCACGGGTTCTCCACGGTCCGGGCAGGTTCCGGTTCCATGAAACGTTCATGGAACGCAAGGCAACGCGGCAGGATCGGTCATGGCCTCGTCCACGCAGCATCGGCGATCCTGTTGAGGCGCGAGTGGCTCCTGGTGATGCTCGCCCTCGGGCTCGCCGCCGCCGCGGCGGCCGTGGTCTATCTGTCGCGGCCCACCACGCTGACCGTCGCCGTCGGCCCGCAGGACGGGCCCGAATCGGCCCTGATCGAGGCCTACGCCAGCGCCCTGGCGCGAGCCCGCGAGGACGTCCGGCTGAAGGTCGTCCGCTACGACGACGTACGGGACAGCGCGGCCGCGCTCCAGGCCAACAAGGCGGACCTCGCGGTGGTGCGGCCGGACGTGTTCCTGCCCGAGAACGGCCTGACGCTGGCGATCCTGCACGACGAGGCCCTGGTCGTCGCGGCCTCCGAGGCCGGCGAGATCGACGACTTCCCCGATCTCGCGCGCAAGCGCCTCGGCATCGTCGTCCGCCACGGCGCCGACATCCCGTTCGTCACCAACCTGCTCGCGTTCTACGATTTCGTGGCCGCCGGCCCCGACCTCGAAGCGGGCGAGGAGGTGCCGGTCGGGCAGGTCGCGCTGGTGCCGCTGAAAGCGGGCGAGGTCACGTCGGCCATCGCCGAGAAGCGGGTCGATGCCGTGGCGATCATCGCGAGCCCGACCTCCAAGGCCGCGCTCGCCACCGTGCACGCGGTGGAGATGGGCCTGCCGGACCGGAAGGTCGGCCTCGTAGCCGTGTCCGACGGCGAGGCGATCCTGCAACGCTATCCCGAACTCCAGGCCGTCACGATCCCGGCCGGGACCTTCGGCGGCCGCCCCAAGCGCCCGGCGGAGGAGGTCAAGACGGTCGGCGCGTCCTATCGTCTGATGGCGCGGGGCACCGTGAGCCGGGTCGCCGTGGCATCGGCCACCCAGCACCTGTTCGAGTGGCGCTCGCGCCTCGCGGCGACGGCGCCGGTCGCCAAGCTGATGAAGGCGCCGGACTTCGACACCACGGTCGCGGCCACCTCCGCGCGGCTGCCGAACCATCCCGGCGCGGTCGATTATTTCGAGCGCGAGCAGCAGACCTTCCTCGACCGCTACGAGGACTACATCTACCTGCTGGCGTTCTTCGGCGGCACCATCGGCTCGGCGGTGGCGTGGCTCGGCCAGCGCCTCGCCCGCAAGCGCCGCGCGCGCGTCGACATCGTCCTCGACCGGCTGCTCGACGTCCTGCGCGAGGTCCGCGCCGCGACGACCAAGGCGGAGCTCGACGCGCTCGCCGTCGAGGTCGACGATCTCGTCGCCGACGTGGTGCGCTACGCCCGCGAGCGTTCGATCGACACCCGCACGGTCAGCGCGCTGATCCTCGCGGTGGACGGGGTCCACGCCGCGATCGGCGACGGCCGCCGCGGCCTCGCAGCAGGCCGGGATGCGACGGACCCGTCGGCCGATCCCCGATCCCGCACCCGCACCGCCCGGCTGCTGGCGCTGAACATGCCGGCGGCGGAGTAGCAGCCGGCCCGCGACGATCGCGCGGACGCGGCTTGCTGGCGACCGTTCAGGCGGCCACGCGCCCGTCCAGGGGGAACACCTTGGCCGGGTTCATCAGCCAGTGCGGGTCGAAGACGTTTCTTACCCGCATCTGCTGCTCGAGGTCGGCTTGGCCGTACTGGAAGCGCATCAGCTCGCGCTTCTCGATGCCGACCCCGTGCTCGCCTGTGAGGCAGCCGCCGACCTCGACGCAGAGCTTGAGGATCTCGTCGCCAGCGGCCTCCGCCTTCTGCAGCTCGCCCGGCTTGTTGATGTCGAACAGGACCAAGGGGTGGAGGTTGCCGTCGCCGGCGTGGAAGACGTTGGCGACGCGCAGGCCGTACCCTGCGCAGATCGCGCCGATGCGCTCCAGCACCGGGGCGAGCTGGCCGGTGGGGATGGTGCCGTCCATGCAGATGTAGTCGGAGATCCGCCCCGTCGCGCCGAAGGCGGATTTGCGGCCCTTCCAGATCGCGCCGGACTCGGCCTCCGACTTCGAGACCCGGATGCTGGTCGGGCGGAAATCCTGCGCGATCGCCGCGATGCGGGCGAGCATCGCCGCGCATTCGGCGTCCGAGCCCTCGACCTCGATGATCAGCATCGCCTCGGCATCGCGCGGGTAGCCGGCCTGCGCGAAGTCCTCGGTGATCAGGATCGCCTCGCGGTCCATGTACTCGATCGCCACCGGGATGATGCCGGCTGCGATGATCGCCGCGGTGCAGCCGCCGGCATCCTCCACCGACGAGAACCCGACCAGCGCGGGTCTCGCGCCCTCGGCGCTGCGCAGGATGCGCACGGTCGCCTCGGTGACGATGCCGAGCTGGCCTTCGGAGCCGCAGATCAGCCCGAGCAGGTCGTAGCCGCCGCTGTCGAGATGGTCGCCGCCGATCGCGACGACGGTGCCATCGTTCATGACGAGCGTCACGCCGAGCAGGTTGTTGGTGGTGACGCCGTACTTGAGGCAATGCGCCCCGCCCGAATTCATCGCGATGTTGCCGGCGATGGTGCAGGCGAGCTGGCTCGACGGGTCGGGGGCGTAGAAGAAGCCTTCGTGGCCGACGGCGCCGGAGATCGCGAGGTTGGTGATGCCGCTCTGAACCCGGGCGACGCGGTTCTCGAAATCGAGGTCGAGCACGCGGGTCATCTTGGCCACGCCGAGGATGATCGCGTCCTCCTGCGCGATGGCGCCGCCGGCCAGCGAGGTGCCGGCGCCGCGCGGCACCACCCGGAGGCCTTGCGCGTGGCAATAGGCCATCACCGCCGAGACCTCTTCGGTCGTCGAGGGCAGCACCACGGCGAGCGGCATCCGGCGATAGGCCGTGAGGCCGTCGGTCTCGAAGGCGCGGCGCTCGTCCTCGGTGACGATCAGGGCCTCGGGGCCGACGAGGGGCTTCAGCCCCGCGATGATCGCCGCGCGGCGACCGACGACGCCGGCATCGGGTTCGGGAAAGCGGATCGACATGGCGTTCGTCCCTTGGATTCGTCCCGCGCCCGCCGGTGCTTCGGTCTCCGCCTGGGCGGGGGCCGGATCGGAGACGGAACGCGGCGTCCTCGCGACAGGCTACTCCAAAGGCTGCCGCCTTGCACGGGACGGCGCCGGGAACCGGCGGTTGGCCCAGGGCTTCCTTTGGTCGCAGGCGCCCACGGGGTTCGACTGGCGTTCCTGTCTCGAGCTGTTCTAAAGCGGGCAAGCTCTGCCATAACCGGCAGGCCCAGCCGTAAAACGATCGACGGCCATTGCCGTCGCACCCGGAGAAAACCCCATGCGTCACCTGATCCTCGGCGCCGCGTTCGCGATGCTTCTGCCCCTCTCCGCCCAGGCGCAGGAAGCCGGCGATGCCGCGGCCGGCGAAAAGGCGTTCGCGCCGTGCAAGGCGTGCCACAACTTCGTCAAGAACGGCGTCGGCCCGAGCTTGAAGGGCGTCGTCGGGCGCCCGGCGGCCAGCTACGAGGGCTACAGCTACTCGGCCGCGCTGAAGGGCTCCGGCATCACCTGGGACGAGGCCAACCTGCACGAGTGGCTGAAGAACCCCAAGGCCAAGGTGGCGGGCACCAAGATGATCTTCCAGGGCTATCCCGACGACAAGAAGATCAACGACGTGATCGCCTACCTCAAGACCCAGTCCTGATCCGACACGACTCCGCCCTCCGGGGCGGGACGGGGCCGCCTCCGCGGATGCGGGGGCGGCCTTTTGCGTGCCGGGGTGCGAGGCGCACCACGCTTAAGGATCGATGCCGTCGTGGAGGCCGGTGCGCAGGGTGACGAGATGGTCGAGCAGCGCGCGCCGTCCCTCGGTGTCGAGACCCGTCATGCCGCCCGCCTGATCCGGGATGCAGGCCAGCGCCGCGCGCAGGCGACGCCCGTCCGCCGTGAGGAAGATGCTGACCTGCCGCTCGTCGGCACGGTCGCGGGCGCGCCGCACCCGGCCTGAGGCTTCGAGGCGCTTCAGCAGCGGAGTCAGTGTCCCGGAATCGAGGAACAGCCGCGTGCCGATCTCCTTCACGCTCACGCCCTCCTCCTCCCACAGCACGAGGAGCACGAGGTATTGCGGGTAGGTGAGGTCGTGCCGGCCCAGCAGGGTGCGATAGGCGCGGCCGAACGCATGCGCCGCGGCGTAGACGGCGAAGCAGAGCTGGTTGTCGAGACGCTGGGGTTCCGGCTGCGTCTGCGCGACGACCGCGATCTTCCTCGGCGCCCGCGCCTGCGGGGCTTGCCGATGCGGGGCTTGCCGATCTGGCATGGCCTTCTCGACTCCGGTTCCCGACGCAGGTCGGGACGATGCGCGGCAGGGCTCGCGCGCTAGGTCCTGCGTCGGGCGACACCCTAGCCACCGGACGGTCCCCGCACAATGTTCGCGGCGTCCTGGTTCCCGGCGTCCTGGCTCGTGGAGCCTCGGCAGCCTGCGGCGGAACTAAGCAGGCATCCGTGGGTCGCCCCACGGATGCCTGCTTCGATCTCTTTGGTGCCGCATCATTTTCTTCGCGCGAACCGGCGGCCACTTCGCGCAAGGATGCTTAGCCCTTCCAATCCTTCAGTGCCGCGAACGGGCTCGCGGAGCGGTCCGAGGGCGGCGGGTTGAGGATCGGCTCGACCTGCGCGACGGCGTCGGCGAGCGAGAAGGCGGAGCCGGCGGGCAGCTTGCCGCCGGCCGCGTCCTTGTGGCCGCCGCCGCGGAATTTTCGCGCGGCCTCCAGCGCGGTCTCGTCGTTGGAGCGGAACGACAGCGAGCCGGTGCGCTGGACGTTGCACACGCGCTTGGCCCCGCCGCGCTCCATGATCAGGTCCGAGACGCGCTGGAACGTGCCGGCATCGAGGCCGAAGGACAGCAGCGTCCCGTCGGACAGCGGCCGGAACAGCACTTCCGAGCGCGCCAGCACGCGCGCGATCCGCATCCGCGTGGTGAGGCTGCGGTCGTCGTCTGCCTCGCCGTCGAGGAACCGGTCGAGGATGTCCCGGCGCAGGCCCGCGACCCGCACCTCGATCGCGGCGGGCGCCAGCCCTTCCCCGATCAGCCCCGAGACCGCCCGCAGCAGCGCCCCGACGAAGCGGTCGTGCCAGGGATGGCCGACGGGCACGAGGTTTCCGACGTTGTCCCAGAACACCTCGTCGAGCATCAGGCCGCCGGCAAACGTCGGGCGCTCCTTCTTCCACAGGTCGAGGGCGTCCACCGCCTCGACGAGGGCGTCGAGATCCTCGCCGTCGCGGGTCGCGTAGAGGGCGCGGTGGGCGTAAGCCATCTTTGTGGCGCAGGTGCCTTGATCGATCAGCACGGTGGTCGCCGGGTCTTCCAGGTCGAACCGGCTGAGCGTGCCGCCGTCGTCGGCGGCCGTCGGTTCCACGCCGTGCTGGCGCAACTGGTCGATCGACGAGGCGTGGTGATCCAGCACGATCAGCCGGTGGCGGGCGCCGTCCGCCCGCTTCCCGTTCATCGCGGAAAAACTCTTCAGGAACTTCACCGCCACCGGTTCGAGGCCGAGGTCGGTCATGATCAGCGTCTCGGGCGCCTCCGCCTTCGACAGCCGCCTCAGTTCCTCCTCGACCACGGGGCCGACATCGGAATAGCGCGGCACGTGGACGATCCGGGCGACATCGACGAAGGCGCCGACGACGGCGGCTGCGGCATAGCCGTCGAGGTCGTGGTGGGTGATCTGGGTGACGGTCACGGCTGCGGTCCTCGGGGCGTGCGGCCCGTCCCGCCTTATGCGGCAGGACGAGGCGTCCGGCGAGCCCGATGGAACGGACCGCAACCCGGCGCATGCGCCTCCGCGTGGGCGAAAGCCTCAATGATACGGGTCGGCGGCGTCGCGCAGGCCGTCGCCCAGGAAGTTGAAGGCGAGCACCGTGACCAGCACCGGCACCACCGGCAGCAGCATCCAGGGGTAGAGCTGCACCGCGGCAAGGTTCTGAGCGTCGTTGAGCAGCACGCCCCAGCTCGTCACCGGCGGGCGTAAGCCCAGCCCGAGGAACGACAGCGCGGTCTCGCCGAGGATCATGGTCGGGATCGAGAGCGTCGCCGAGGCGATCAGGTGGCTCATGAAGTTCGGGATCAGGTGGCGGCCGATCACGCGGGCGGGCGACGCGCCCATCAGCTCGGCCGCCTGGACGAAATCCTCCTCGCGCAAAGCCAGCAGCTTTCCGCGCACGGCGCGCGCGAGGCCCGGCCAGTCGAGCAGCCCGAGGATGACGGTGATGCCGAAGAACACCCAGAGCGGGCTCCAGTTCGGCGGCAGCGCCGCCGAGAGCGCCAGCCACAGCGGCAGTTCGGGCAGCGAGCGCACCACCTCTATCAGCCGCTGCACCGCGGCATCGACGATCCCGCCGAAATAGCCGGCGATGCCGCCGAGCACGAGCCCCAGCGCGAAGGAGATCGCGACACCGACCAGCCCGATCACCAGGGAGATCCGCGCCCCGTGGATCATCCGCGAGAGCAGGTCGCGCCCGAGCCGGTCGGTGCCGAGGAGGTGGAGGGTTCCGCCCTCCGGTGGGCAGACGAGGTGCCGGTCGCCCGCGATCAGCCCGAGATAACGGTAGGCGTCGCCGCGACAGAAGAAGCGCAGCCTCTGCGGCGCGGCGGTGTCGGAGACGTAGCCGCGCCGGAAGGTGTCGCGGTCGAGTTCGGACCTGTAGGGATAGACGAACGGGCCGACGAGGCCGCCTTCGTGGAACAGGTGCAGCCCCTGCGGCGGCGCAAGCAGCATGTCGCCGTTGCGCCTGGCCTGCCCGTAGGGGCTCAGGAACTCGACGAACGGCACGGCGGCGTAGAGCGCCAGCAGCACGACCGCCGAGGCGACGGCGATGCGGTGCCCCAGGAACTTCACGAGGATCAGCCGCCACGCGGAGGCGTAGGCGGTGGCGGCATCGCGCCCGCCGCCCGCGTCCGGGTCGAACGGGGCCGGATCGACGAAGTGGCGCGGCTCCGGGGTCGTCAGCATCGGCGCGGGCGCATGCTCAGCGCGTCCCCATGCGGATGCGCGGGTCGAGCCAGACCAGGACGAGGTCCGAGATCAGCATGCCGACGAGCGTCAGCAGGGCGACGAACATCAGGATGAAGCCGGCCATGAACTGGTCCTGGCTCTTCAGCGCGTCGAGGAGCAGCGGGCCGACGGTGGGCAGGCTGAGCACCAACGAGACCAGCACCGAGCCGGAGACGAGGTGGGGCAGGAGGTTGCCGATATCGGCCACGAACGGGTTCAGGGACATCCGGAACGGATATTTCAGCAGGGCGCGGAGCGGCGGCAGGCCCTTGGCGCGTGCGGTGACCGTGTAGGGCTTGGCGAGTTCGTCGAGCAGGTTCGCGCGCATCCGCCGGATCATCGCCGCGGTGCCGCCGAGGCCGATCACCAGGGTCGGGACGGCCAGATGCGCCAAGAGCGACCGCACCTTGGCCCAGTCCCAGGGCCTGCCGGTGAAGGCGGCGTCGTACAGGCCGCCGATCGACAGGCCGAACCAGAGGTTGGCGTAGAACAGCAGGATCAGCGCCAGCAGGAAGCCCGGCACCGCGAGGCCGACGTAGCCGAGCACGGTGACGACCGCGTCGCCTGCGGTGTTGCGGTGGGTCGCGGAGTAGAGGGCGATCGGGATCGCGACGACGTGGACGAACACGAGCGCCGCGAGGTTGACCACCAGCGTCAGCCATAGCGCGTCGCCGACCACCTCCGAGACCGGCCGGTCGTACTCGAACGACCAGCCCCAGTCGCCCTGGAGCAGGCCGGCAAAGCCCCCCGGTCCCGGCATCAGGCCGATCCACATCAGGTACTGCTCGTAAGTCGGGCGGTCGAGGCCGTACTGCCTGATCAGCAACTCGGCCTTGGCGACGGAGGCCGCCTCGCCCATGGCGCGCAATTCCATGATCCGGTTGGTGAGGAAGTCGCCCGGCGGCAGCTTGATGATCGCGAAGATCAGGGCGGAGATCACCAGCAGCGTCACCGCCATGGTGAGCACGCGGCGCAGCACGGCGCCGATCATGGCAGGGCCGCCTGGCGTTCGGTGGCGCGGTCCCAGAACATCGCGTCGAGGCGCTGCACGCCGATCATCGCCGTCGGGTCCCAGGAATACAGCGCGCGTGCCGGGACGTTGGCGAGGTGGTTCGACGCGACCACCGGCTGGAGCGCCCCCGCGACCGTGCCGATCACCCAGGTGTTCTCGGCATGGCTCGCCAGCATCGCGCGCCAGATCGCGGCCTGCCGCTCCGCGTCGTCGGTCTCGCGCCACTGCCGGTCGAGTTCGATCAGGCGCTGCACCGCGGGCAGGTCGCAGGCTTCGCCGCTGGCGCCGTGGGTCTCGACGTGAAGGCTCCAGCGCGGCCAGGAATAATGGTCGGCCTGCGCCGGGCTCAAGCCTGTCGGCGGCATGATCGCGGTCGGCACCGCGAGATCGAGCCCTTGCGCGGCCACCATCACCGTCATCCCCGCGATCGAGCGGCGGCGCAGGTTCGTCCGCTCCTGCGGCTTGACCACGAGCTTGATCCCGACCTCGCGCCAGAACTCGCTGATCAGCAGCAGGCCGTCGAGCACCGTCGCGGCCTCGCCGTCGCTCTCGGCGACGACCTCCAGTAGCCGCCCGTCGGGCATCAGGCGGATGCCGGCGGCGTCGCGCCTGTCGAGGCCGGCCGCGTCGAGGAGCTTGGCCGCCGCCGTCGGATCGTAGTCGGCGTGCAGGGTGCGCAGTTCGGCCGAGAACAGCCCGCTTTCGGAGATCAGCGTGTCGTTGCCCTCGGTGCCGAGGCCGAACAGCAGCGTGTTGTTCAGCGTCCGCCGGTCGATGGCCAGCGATAGGGCGCGCCGGTAGCGCACGTCGCGGTTGAGCGCCCGCCAGCCCGGATCGAGGGTCGTCAGGTTCGGGTAGAGCGCGATCTCGGAGCCGCGGGCGACGGGCCACAGGTTGGTGCGGTAGCCGTGCGCGCGCTCGCCCGCCTTCAGGCTCGGGATGTCGGTCATGGTCAGGCCGCGGAACATCAGGTCGGCCTCGCCGGCATTGGTCTTGGCGACCAGCAGCCCCGAGGCGGCGACGTCCATGACGATGCGGTCGAGATACGGCAGTTGCGTGCCCGCGGCGTCGACGCGGTGATAGTAGGGGTTGCGCTCGAACACGAAGCGGGTCGCGGGCGCGCGGGTGCGCGGGCGCCAGCCCTGGAGCGTCGGGGCTTCGGGATTGTTCAGCTCGAAGTTGTCGTCCATCCGGTTGTGCAGCGCCGCCCAGCCGCGCAGCTTCTGCGCCCTGGCCAGCGCGTCGGCCGCCTCGCGCCCGACGTAGCGCGGGTGGACCGGCCTCAGGTAATGGGCCGGCCGGTAGATCAGCGGGTCGCGCGGGGCGGCGAGCGCCGGCAGGAAGCGCGGGTTGGGCTTGTCCCACCCGTAGCGGACGGTCAGCGGGTCCAGGATCTCGACGGCGGGGGGCTTGCCGTCCACCAGGAAGAAGTCGGGCGGTCCCCCGGGGCTCAGGTCCTTGTCGCCCGCCACGTCCTCCCAGTAGTAGCGGAAATCCTCCGTGGTGAAGGGATGGCCGTCCGACCAGCGATGGCCTTTCCGCAGCGTGAAGGTGAAGCGCCCGCTCTCGACGGCGATCCGCTCCAGCACGTCCGGCTTCAGGTTCAGGTCCGCGTCGTAGCCGACGAGGCGGGTGTAGCCGTAGACCGAGAGGTAGCGCACGTCGCGCGCCCGCGCGACCAGGGTGCGGACCGTGCCGCCGCGGGTGCCGAGCGTCCGGCCGCGGGCGGCGAGGTCGACCACGAGGGGAGCGTCCGGCAGGCCCGATTGCGGGGTCGCCTCGGCCCTTGCCTCGCGGGGAGCGATCACGGCCGCGAGCCCGACGATCACGGTGCGGCGCGAAACCCCGATGGCCGCGTCTCCGCAGTCCGTTCCGCGGCTCTCCCTCCCCCCTCTGCGGGGGAGGGTGGGCCTCGCGTCAGCCAGGGTCGGGAGAGGGGAGCGCGCTGTCCGGATACGGCGCTCCCCTCTCCCGACTTGGCTCGCGGGCCACCCTCCCCCACAGAGGGGGGAGGGGGTGCCCGCGTCGACTTCGGAGATCACCGGGAGGTCCGTCGTGGCGATGTCTTGCGGTTCAGGCGAGGTGCCGGCGCAAGGGCGTCGATCCGGCCCGGTCACGCCGCGCGCCCTTCGGAACCAAGGGTGGTGTCCCGGGTCGGATGCAGCGCCACGTAGGTGAGCCGCGCCGGCGAATAGCCCGTCGCCCGGTGGAGGTCGTCGAAGGCGTGCGCCCGCGCGATGCCGGCCGCGGCCTCCCGCGCCAGCGGATCGTCGGCCGGCTGCTCGAAGGCGCGGCCGTTGCGCTGCCAGCGGATCGGCTCGGCCCGGTCGCGCAACGCCTCGATCATCGCGATGGTCGGGTGCGCCGGGCCGCCATGGGCGTGGATGCGGTGGCCGGCGGCATCGTCGTCGAACAGCAGCCGGGTGAGCCCCAAGCGCCGGGCCTCGATCACGCGGCGCCCCTGCGAGACGTGGTCGTCGAAGAAGGCGACCGTCGCCGCCGGGTCGAGCCGGGACCAGTCGGCCTGCGACCAGTCGGCGGTGCTGTAGGTGGCGTTCGCGTCGCGATACTGAAGTCCCGACAGGTCCGGGTCGTGGCAGTGGATCGTTGCCGCCGGGCAGGCCTGCCGGATCACCCAGGTGGTCAGGCCGCGGAAGACGCCGGATTCGATCACGGTGCGGGGCGCGAGGGCGCGCATCGCTACGTAGAGCTGGAGCGCGCCGTTGAAGCCGCTGCCACCGCGCCGCTGCCGCACGGGTGCCGTCGGGATCAGCGTCCAGAAATCTCTTGTGCGTTCGAGGACATCTTCCGATGTCGCGATACCGGACGCCGCGAGGTCGCGCTCCAGGCTTGCCGCTGCGCTGGATAGCAAAAAGTCGACCTCGCGCGGCGAGGTCGGGCGGTGCGACCAGTCGGGGGCGGCCGGCACGAGGTCGTAGCCGAGCCGGTCGAACAGCGGCGCGAGCACGCGGCGGCGCAGGCGCTCCATCGTGCGCGAGGGGCGGGGACCGGTCATGCCGCCCGCCGCGCGTCGGCCGACCCGTGGCGGACGAGGTAGCCCGGCTCGATCTCGACCATGTGGCCGGCCTCGTCGGGGGCGAGCCGATAGGGCTCCGGCCAGCGGGCCGGGTCGGAATGGTCGCTGGTCGCGGCCGCGAAATCGAGCGGGTGGTCGAGGCTCGGGTCGGGCACGGCGGCGAGCAGCGCCCGCGTGTAGGGGTGGACCGGATTGCGGAACAGGGCGGCCCTGGGGGCCTGGCCGACGATCCGCCCCCGGCACATCACCGCGATGGTGTCGGCCATGTAGTCGATCACCGCGAGATTGTGGGAGACGATGAGGTAGGACAGCCCGAGCGCCGCTTGCAGGTCCTTCAGCAGGTTCAGGATCTGCGCCTGCACCGAGACGTCGAGCGCCGACACGGGCTCGTCGAGCACCAGGAGCCTCGGCTCCAGCGCCAGGGCGCGGGCGATGCCGATGCGCTGGCGCTGGCCGCCGGAGAAGGCGTGCGGATAGCGCGCCAGCGCCCCCGTCTCGAGGCCGACCATGGCCATCAGCGCGTCGGCCCGCGCCCGGCGCTCGCGCGCCCCGACCCCGTGGATCTCCATCGGCTCGGTGAGGATCTGGCGCACGCTCATGCGCGGATCGAGGGAGGCGTAGGGGTCCTGGAACACGAACTGCACCGCGCGGCGATAGGCGAACAGGTCGTCGCCCGAAAGTGCGTGCACGTCGCGCGGGCCGGTGCCGTCGTCGAACAGCACCCGGCCGGAATCGGGCTTGAGCGCCCGCATCACCATCTTCGAGACGGTGGTCTTGCCCGAGCCCGATTCGCCGACCAGCCCCAGCGTCGTGCCGGGCTCGATCGCCAGCGACACGTCGGAGACCGCGCGCACGATCCGCGGCGGCCCGCCGAACCGCCCCGAGCGCAGGGTGAAGTGCTTCGAGATGCCCTCGACGCGCAGGATCGGGCCGGCGATCGCGCGCGGGGGCCGGGCCGGGGGAATCACCGCGTCGGCCGGGCGGATCGGCGTCAGGCGCTCGCCCGGTTCCATGCCGAAGCGCGGAACCGCGCGGAGCAGCGCCTTGAGGTAGGCGTGGCCCGGCCGGCGCATCACCGCGTCGCGCGGGCCCGCCTCCACGAGGCGGCCGCGGTAGAGCACCGCCACGTCGTGGGCCATGTTGGCGACGACGCCGAGATCGTGGGTGATCAGCAGGATCGCCATGCCGGTCTCGTCCTGCAGCCGGGCGAGCAGCGCGAGGATCTGGGCTTGCGTCGTCACGTCGAGCGCCGTCGTCGGCTCGTCGGCCACCAGCAGCGCGGGCTTGAGGATCAGCGCCATCGCGATCATCGCGCGCTGGCGCAGGCCCCCCGACAGCTCGAACGGGTAGGTGTGCAGCGCGCGCGCCGGATCGGGGAAGCCGACGCGGGCGAAGGCCTCCTCGGCCTGCGCGTCGGCTTGCGCGCGGGTGGCGCCCGCATGGAGCCGCAGGGCCTCGCCGACCTGGTCGCCGATGGTGTGCAGCGGCGACAGGCAGGTCATCGGCTCCTGGAAGATCATCGCGATGCCGGCGCCGCGGATCGCGCGCATCGCCGGCCCGTCGGCGGAGAGCGCGGCGATGTCGGTCCCGCCGTCGGCGGTCTCGAACAGGATGCGCCCGCCGGTGATCGCGGCCGACCGCGGCAGGATGCGCAGGATCGCCTGCGCGGTCACCGATTTGCCCGAGCCCGATTCGCCGACGAGCGCGAGCGTCTTCCCGCGCGGCACGTCGAGCGACAGGCCGTGCAGCGCGCGGAACGGCGCGCCGGGGCCGCCGAACGCGACCTTGAGGTCCTGGATGGACAGGAGCGGGCTCAAGCGACCCTCGCATGCCGGCCTGGCGCCGGAGTCGAGCACGACGGGGCCGCTTCGTCCACCGCCGGCGCCCGGAACAGGTGCCGCGGATCGGCGACCGTCACCGCCGGATGGCGGAGCAGGACCGCGAAGAGGTCGGCGAGGAAGCCCCAGACCGCGTCGTCCTGCGCGAGATGGTGGGTGAGGATGCCGATCGGCCGGCCGGACCCGCGCGCGAGTTCGCGGCAGAGGGTTTCGACCAGCGTGTCCGGGTCGGCGAGCGAGCGGGTGCCGCGCCAGTCGATCGGATCGACGTGCACGTCGGCCCGGACCAGTCCGGCCACCGGCGCGCCGCCGGGAACCGCCGAGAGGCCGGCGTAGCCGAGGCCGGGGAGGGCGGCGGCGAGCGCCGGGGCAAGGCGGTTCCAGGGCGGCACGAATACCGGCAGCAGCGCCTCCGCCGGCATGCGTTCGCGGGCGAGCCGCAGGGCCTCGGCGGCGTCGGCGACGAGGGCCGGCAGCGGCCGGCCGGCACCGAACTCCGCGGCCTTGGCGCCCAGCGCGGCATGGTTTGCATGCGCCAGCCCGTGCACGGCGAGGCTCGCGCGGGGGGCGTCGCGCAGGCGCGCACCGAGCGACGGCGCGAGCCCGGCCGGGATCGCCGCGACGAGGATCGGCGCGTCGAAGGCGGCGGCGAGACCGAGCAGGCGGTCGAGGGCCGGGCTCGCCGCGACCGCGTCGTCGTCGCGCCACCAGACCGGCACGGCGATGCCGCATCCGCCGGCGGCGTCGAGGGCTTCGCGCAGGCGGCCGAACCCGTCCGGCCCCGCGCGCCGGCCCCGGCGCCGTGCCGCCAACAGCGTCTCGACGATCGCGACCGCGCGGGCCGCGCCATCGCACCCGATCCCGTGGGGGGGCGGAGCCGGCGCGGCGCGGGCGATCGCCACGGCGTCGAGCAGGCTTTCGGCGGTGAGCGTGGATTCGGCGAGCACCCGCGCTAGCCCGCGGGCCGCGAGGCGCTCCGCGCGCAGGCGCTGCTCGGTCTCGCGCGCGCCCTCGAAGGGTACGAGCACCGCGCGGGTCCGGGTCGCGAGGAGGTCGACCGCGGTGTTGTAGCCGCAGGCGCTGACCGAGACGGCGGCGCGTGCGAGCAGGGCCCGGTAATCGGGCCGCGCCCGGGCGAGGACGCCCTCCGCGAGGCCCTCGCCCAGCGCGAGAAACGCCGGCTCGGGGATGCCGTGGCCGGCCAGGATGCGCCAGCCGAGGTCCGGCCGCAGCCGTGCCGCCTCAGCGGCGATCCGGCAGAGCGCCAGGCCCGCCGCGCTCGACCCCGCGGAGACCAGGATGCCCGCCCCCGGGCTGTTAGGCCCGCCCGGCGACGCGGCGGCGTCGATGTAGCCAGTGTAGCGCAGCTTGGCCCGAAGCGATGCGTCGACCGGCCACGAGGCGTCGAGGGGCACGAGGTCCGGGTCGCCGTGCACCATGACCGCGTCGTAGGACGCTTCGATCCGCGCATGCGCGGCGCGGACCTTCTCCGGCCTGTCCGGTGCGACCAGCACGTCACGGATCGAGGCGAGGATCAGCGGCTTCGGGCGAAGCCCCGCGGCCGCCGCGACGAGGGCCGAGAACTCGCCGGCGAGGGCGCGCCGGCCGAACGGGAAGAGTTCGGTGACGACCACGTCCGGCGCCGTGCCGGCGAGCGTCGCGCGCAGTATCGCCGTCCGGGCATCGAGCAGGCCGGTCCCGGCCTCGCGGCCTTCGGAATCGAGCAGCCGGCCGAACGCCGTCCCGGCGACGTGAAGCGGCGGAAGCTGGACGCGGCGCACGCCGTCGGTGCGCACGAGCGGCGCCGGCGTACCGCCCGAGACCAGCGTCACGTCGTGGCCGGCTCCGGCCAGCGCATGCGCCAACGCCGCGGCGCGGGTCAGGTGCCCGGCCCCGAGGAGGTGCGTGACCGCGATCAGCACCCGCATGGGCAGGCCCCCGCCGCGGAAGCCGGCACGGCTTCGCGCGCCGCGAGGCCGGCCGACATGGCGAGACGCCCGGCGACCAAATCGATGCCGGCATCGAGCGGGAAGTCGCGGACCAGCCGCGCGCGGGCGGCCTCCGCGAGGCGCCGCCGTCCGCCCGGATCGGCGGCGAGCCGCAGGATCGCCGCCGACAGCGCCGCGGTATCACCCGGAGGGACCAGGACGCCCTGCGTGCCGTCGGTGATGAACTCGGGCGTGCCGGCGAAGGCGGTGGCCAGGATCGGCAGGCCCTGGGAGGCCGCCTCCATCAGCACGTTCGGCAGCCCGTCGCGGTCGCCGGACGGCGCGGGCTTCGTCGGCAGCACGAACAGGTCGGCCGCCCGCATCGCCGCGATCACGGCGGGCTGCGCCATCGCGCCGAGGAAGGCGACCCGTCCGTCGAGGCCGCGCGCCGCGACGCGAGCCACCAGCGCCGCCCGGAGTTCGCCGCCGCCGATCAGGTCCAGGCGCCAGTGCAGACCCGGCAGCAGGGCGAGCGCGTCGATCAGGTCGTCGTGCCCTTTCTTCGCGACGAGCCGCCCGACGCAGAGAATCCGCATCGGTGCCCCGGCATCCGAGCCGTCGCGGGCCGGCCGGTCCGCCGGCGGCTCGGGGAAGCGGGCGAGGTCGAGACCGTGGTAGGCCAGCGCGACGTGGTCGGGCCCGATATCGGATCGACGTCGCGCCGCCCATCGCGGTCTCGCCGGCCACGGGAAGCGCGAGGCAACTCTCTCTCCCCCTGGGAGAGGGGACCCGCGTTTCCCCGGTGGAGGCGCGGGCGTGTCTGCCGGCGATCGGGTCGATCCGCACAGCGCCCGCAACCGGGCCAGCCCGTCGCGGGTGCAGGCCACGCCCCAGGCCGCATCGCCGAGCTTTTCCGAGAGCTCCCATTCGGGTGTCGTCCAGATGTCCTTGGCATGCGCCGAGACGCTCCACGTGCGCCCGGTCAGGATCGCGGCGTAGCGGGTGACGCTCGCCGGGGCGTGCAGGAAATGCGCGTGCAGGTGCCGCACCGCGTCGGGCAGGTTTTTCGCCAGCACCAGCGCCTGCCCGAACCGCCGCAGCCGCGCGGGCGTCGGGTCGCGGGCGAGGTCCCTGGCGAACTGCGCGGCGAGCCTCGGAAAGCGCGGGCGCCGGAGCCCCCAGGCGAGCGCGTGGAGAACCCGCCACGGAGCGTCGCGAAGATATTCCGGCAGGTAGGCGACGGGCGCCGCGATCATCGCATGCATCGGGTGGCGGGCCGTGTCGGTCGGGCGCCGCAGCGACCAGATCGAGAGGGCGAGGCCCCGGGCTTCGAGGGCCAGGATCTCCTGCGCGATGAAGGTCTCCGACAGGCGCGGATAGCCCTTCAGCACGATCGCGATGCGGGCCGGTTCCGTCACCGCGCGGCACCGAGCGCGCGGTCGGGCGCCGGCGCGGTCAGCGCGCGGACACGCTCGGCGATCACGTCTAGGCCGCCGAGCAGGCCCGGCATCATCGCCCGCGACGGCGGCGGCTGGTCAGGCAGGGCGCGAAGTGCCGCCGCCATGCGCAGGGGCTCGCGCCCGTCCGCTTCCAGCAGGACGCGGGCGAGGCCGAGCGCGTCGGCGGCCACCGCGCGGATCTCCTGCTCCCGACGCGGATGGGTGCGCGGCACCAGCACGGCGCGCTTGTCGAAGGACAGGATCTCGCAGAACGTGTTGTAGCCGCCCATCGCGACGAGCCCCTCGGCCTTCTCCATCAGCAGCTCGATCTGGCTGTCGAAGGTGATGGCGGAGAGCCGCCCGGGCAGCTTCGCGATCCGGCCCAGGAACGCCGCCCGGCCCTCCGCGGCTAGAAACGGGCCGAACGCGATCAGCGCCGGCAGCGGGATGCCGGGATCGGCCTCGTAGGCCGCGATCACCCAATCGATCAGCCCGTCGCCGTCGCCGCCGCCGCCGGGGGTCACCAGGATGAAGGGCTCGGACGCCACGCCGGGCTCGGCCCGGCCGGGGCGGGGCGGCGGCGCGGCGCGGCGGAGGTAGCCGGTATAGGTCGTCCGGTCTGCGAACGCGGCGCCGACGGGCAGCGCCGCGAGCGGGCGGTATAGGCACGGCAGGCCGTACACCCAGACCTCGTCGTAGAACCGCCGCACCGCGTCGGAGGCGCCCTTGCGCTCCCATTCAGGCACGAGGCGTTCGGCGTCGTCGAGGACGTCGCGCAGGCCCAGCACCAGCCGGCAGCCGCGCGCGGCCAGGCGCTCCAGCGTCGCGACGATCTCGCCCTGGAAGCCGGTCGGCTCCTTGTCGACGATCATCAGGTCCGGCCGGAAGCCGTCCGCGGTGCGGGCGACGAGGTGTGCGCGCCGCGCCACCGTCTCGGCGAGGGGGATGTGCGGATCGAGGCTGGCATAGCCCCCGTCCGGCAGCTTGGTGACGCCGGGCACCCGCACCGAGGCGACGCCGCGGGCGAAGGCGAACCGGTCGACCACCGCGGAGCCCGAGACGATCATCGCCTCGACCTCGCCCGTGCCCGCCAGCGCGTTGGCGATGGCGCGCGAACGGCGCAGGTGGCCGAGTCCGAAGGTGTCGTGGCTGTAGATCAGGACGCGTGCGGCCCGCGTCGCCGTCCCGTCCCGGCGGAACGCTTGCCCGTCCGGGCGAAACCGTTGCAGCCTCGGCATGCCTCTCCCGATCAACGCGTCTCTGCCGCGGGCCGGAGCGTCGCAGCACGACGGCGGTCGCACAAGCGGGGCCTCGGTGACAATGGCCGTTCCTCGCACCCGGGCTCGCAGTCCCGCCAAAGCCCTTGCGTGTGCGTCGGCGCACGCAGCCCGCTTCGCGTTTCGGGCGTAGGGGTGACATGGATGTGACCAGGGTGGACGAATCGGCAGCGAGGCCGGGACACGGGCGATGCGCGATCTGGAGCCGAGGCTCTTCGGATACATCTGGCGGCACTCGAAGCGCGACCAGCTCGCGATCTGCGCCGTCGTGGTCGCGTCGCTGCCGTTCTACTTCGCCTCCCTCGACCTGCCCAAGCGCATCGTCAACGACGCCATCACCGGCAAGGCGTTCAAGGAGGGCAGGGACACCGCCTCCTTCCTCGACCTGACGATCCATTGGCCGCACTGGCTCGGCGGCGGCGAGGCGGTGCTGTTTTCCGGCTTCCAGGTCGAACGGATGGAGTTGCTGTTCGGCCTATCGGGCCTGTTCCTCGCCCTCGTCCTGATCAACGGCGCGTTCAAGTTCTGGATCAACCTGAGCAAGGGCGTGCTCGGCGAGCGCATGCTGCGGCGCCTGCGCTTCGAGCTGTTCTCGCTGATGCTGCGCTTCACGCCCGAGACCACGCGCGAGGTGAAGTCGTCGGAGACTGCGACCATCATCCGCGACGAGGTCGAGCCGATCGGCGCGTTCATCGGCGACGCGATCGTGGTGCCGGTCTTCCTCGGCACGCAGGCCGCGACTGCGCTCATCTTCATCCTGATGCAGAACCTGTGGCTCGGGCTGGTCGCGGGCTCGATCGTCCTGGTGCAGATCATCGTGATACCGCGCCTGCGCCGCGAGATCATCCGGCTGAGCCGGAAGCGCCAGATCGCCTCCCGGAGCTTCGCCGGCCGGGTCGGCGAGGTGCTCGACGGCCTGGAGGCGGTCACCCTCAACGACACCGGGCGCTGGGAGCGGGCCGAGATCGGCGGGCGCCTGTTCGGCCTCTACGACCTGCGGATGCGGATCTACAGGCGCAAGTTCCTGGTGAAGTACCTCAACAACCTGCTCGCGCAGGTGACGCCGTTCCTGTTCTACGCGATCGGCGGCGTGTTCGCGCTCCGCGGCGAACTCGACATCGGCCAGCTCGTGGCGGTGCTGGCGGCCTATCGCGACCTGCCGCCGCCGCTCAAGGACCTGATCGACTGGGACCAGCAGCGCCTCGACGTCGAGGTCAAGTACGAGACGGTCGCCGCGCATTTCGCGCCTCACCGCCTGCGGCCCTCCGAGCCGGAGGCGGCCGGCCCCCCGACGCGGCTCGGCGGCCCGCTCGAAGCCGAGGGCGTCATCCTGAAGGACCCCCGTGGCGGCCCGCCGCTCGATCTCGGCGCTTTTCGCGTGGCGCTGCCGGTCCGGGCCGCCCTGTTCGCGTCCGAAGGCGGCCTGCCGCACGTGCTCGCGCGGCTGATCGCCGGCCTCCAGGCACCGCAGGGAGGGACCGTGAGGATCGGCGGGCACGACCTCGCCACCCTGCCGCAGGCGCTGCGTGCCCGGGCGGTCGCCTATGCCGGGCCGGAGCCGGTGCTGTTTCCCGGCACGATCCGCGACAACCTGCTCTATGGCCTGCGCCGCCGGCCGCTGCCGCACGGACGCGAGGCGGGAAGCGAGGGCGACCGCCGGCGGCGCGCCGAGGCGCGGCGGACGGGCAACCCGCCGGAGGACGCCGACGATCCGTGGATCGACCACGCGGCGCTCGGAACGGCGGATGCGGCGGGCCTCGACGCGCGGATGGTCGCCCTGCTGGAACGGCTCGGGATGGGCGACGACCTCTACCGCTTCGGCCTTGCCGCCTGCAGCCTCGCCGGTCACGACAGCGTGGTGGGCGCACGGGTGATCGCCGCACGCCGGCACCTGCAGCGGCATTTCGCCGAGGCGGGGATGGGCGATCTCGTGATCCCGTTCGATCCGCGCCGCTACAACCATCAGGCGACCATCGCCGAGAACCTGCTGTTCGGCGTCCCGACCACGCCCGCCCTCGAAGGCGGCCGCCTCGCCGCCGAGCCGCGCTTCCGCGCCGCCCTCGACAAGCTGTTCCTCCTCGACGACCTCGCGACGATGGGCGCCGCCATCGCGCGGAACCTGATCGAGATCTTCCGCGACGTGCCGCCGGGGCATCCGCTGTTCGGGCGCTTCTCGCTGATCGCGCCCGACGCGTTGCCCGAGTTCGAGCGTCGCTTGGCGGGCATCGCCCCCGACGGCGAGCCGACGATGGCCGACAACCAAGCCTTCCTCGGCTTGGCGCTCGCCTATATCGAGCCGCGCCAGCGCCTCGGCCTGCTCGACGCTCCCTACACGGCGCGCCTCGTTTCCGCCCGCTACGCGATCCGGGAGGCGCTGCAGCGGGCCGACGGACGGGAGGACGTGGAACCCTACGACCCGGAGCGGATCAACCGGCACAGCTCGGTCCTCGACGCCCTGCTGTTCGGCCGCATCAACACCGCGCGGATGCACGGCGAGGCGGAGATCCAGCGGCAGGTCAGGCTGGCGGTGCGCGCGTTCGACCTCGAGCGGGGCATCCGCCTGCGCGGGCTCGATCACGGCGTCGGCAACCGCGGGCGCCTGCTCACCGTGCGCCAGCAGGCTCTGATCGACCTCGCCCGCGCGATCCTGCGGCGGCCCGAGATCCTGATCGTCGACGGGGCGATCCCCCATCTCGACGGCGGCGCGGCGGCGCTGATCGCGGCGGCCGAGGACGGCGCGCCCGGCATGAGCCTCGTCGCGGTCGCCGCCACCGAGGCCGAGGCGGCGGCGTTCCCGACCCGCCTGCGCGTCAGCTTGACCGGCGCCGTCGCCGTCGAGGTGATGTCGGGGGCCGCCGCGGAAGGGCGGGACACCGGAGGCGCGGCCGCGGCCGATGCCCGCCGCGAGCCGGCGCCGCGGCTGTTGGCCTGACGGACACCTTTTTCGGGTCCGACGCGCCGTTTTCCGGCGCGGATTGCGGTCTTGGAAACGCATTCGTCATTGTCGGCTCGACAAGATGCCTTCGAACCGCCATGGAATACGGTACGCGCCCGAGCGTTCCTGATTCAAGTCGAAGAGAACCCTACGCCGCATGTTGCGCAGCCGTGTGCGACGGTCCTTCACCGTCGAGATCAAGTCGAAGAGCCGCCAGACGCCGTCCTGGCCGGAGGCAACAGCTCCGCAGCCGGTGAACTGGGCCGCGCTCGATCCGGCGCCGGAGGCGCCCGCGTCCTCCGGCGCCGAGGCCGCCGCCCCGCCGGCTCCCGCCGAGAAGCCCCGGCGCATCCTGCCGAGCCTCATCGTCGCCGAATCGGAGCCGGAGGCGCCCGAGCCGGTCGCCGCGCGCGAGCGGCCGCTTCCCCGCGTCCGCCGGGCCACGTCGCAGCAGGTCCGGGCGGAGACGTCCCGGACGGCCCCGTCCTGGTCGCTCGCCGACCTTCACGAGGACTTGGTGCCGCAGGCCGCGCAGGCGCAGCGACAGGCAGCGCCGCAGCCCGTTTCCCTCGCCCCCGCCGCGGCACCCGCGCGCAACGCGGTGAAGCCTCGGACCTCCGGACCCGCCCTTCGGCCCGGCGAGCGGTGGAAGCGCCGCCTGCCGCGTGCCTGCTGGTAGCGGTCTCAGGCGGCACGGCGCACGGCACGGCGCTCGCAGCGCCCGTCCGCGTCGAGCCGTTCGCCGTCCGGCGCCGGACCGCGTCGTCGCCCGGACGGGCGGCGTCGGCTCCGCGCCGCGCACGAGGCCGAGGCCGTAATCGGCCGCCGTCGCCTCGGCGATGGCCGGCCCGCCGCACGTTCGCCGAAATGGCCCGTGATCGCATGCCGGATGCTCTGCTCCATCGGCTCTCCGGATCGTCGGCCCGGGCGGCCTCGTCGTCGGCGACGAGCTTCTGAGCCGGCCGGCGAGCTGCACGCGCGAGACCGAGCCCTGCGCCGCGGCGGCGCGCGTCCGGCCGCGCACGACGCAGGCGGTCTCGGCGGTGATGGCGGCCTGCCACGCCGCGGCGCGCGCGGTGGCGGCACGGGCCTCGTCGACGGCATCCTGCGCGCGCCCGGCGACGTCACCCTGTCGCTGGAGCGGATGATCGGGATCGAGGGTCTGGACCCGCTGGCGATGACGATGGTGGTCCGCGCCGGCACCACGATCGAGGCGGTGCAGGCGGCAGCCGAGGCCGCGGGCCTGTTCTTCCCTCCTCGATCTCGGCGCCCCGCGGCTCGGCCACGATCGGCGGCGCCATCGGCACCAATGCCGGGGGCCTGCGGGTGCTGCGCTACGGCATGATGCGCGAGATGGTGCTCGGGCTGGAGGCGGTGCTCGCCGACGGCACGGTCGTGTCGTCGATGCGGTCGCTGATCGAGAACAACACCGGGCTCGACCTGAAGCGGCTCTTCGTCGGCATGGAGGGGACGCTCGGCCTCGTCACCCGCGCGGTGCTGCGCCTGCGCCCGGCGCCCGCGGGCTACGCGACCGCGATGCCGGCGGCGGCCGACGTGAACGCTGCCGCCGGCATCCTCGCCCGCGCGTAGGCGGCGTTCCAGGGCCGGGTCTCGTCGTTCGAGGGGATGTGGCCGGACTTCTACCGGGTGATGACCGCGCCCGGCCGCCTCACGTCGCCGCTCCGCCGCGACCATGCGCTCCAGGGCTCGGTCTCGGCCGAGCACGGCATCGGCCTGGAGAAGCGCGGCAGGCTCGCGCTGTCGCGCTCGGGCGCCGAGATAGGGGTAGCTCGGGGAATCTGCACAGCGAGGCTCAGTGGAATTTCTGCCTGACGGCGGCCAGGATGGCTACGGATCAGGAGCTATGATGAGCAAGCGACAGCGCCTGAACCACCTTCCGGCCTTCAAGGCGAAGGTGGCTCTGGCGGCCCTGCGGGGTGAGAAGACCCTGGCCGAACTGGCCCAGCAGTTCGATGTGCGCCCCAACCAGATCACGACCTGGAAGGCCCAGTTGTTGGAAGGGGCTGCCGGGGTGTTCGGAGCCGCGGCCCGATCGGAGCCGACCCCGGCCATCGACGTGAAGACGCTGCACGCCAAGATCGGTGAGTTGACGCTGACCAACGATCCCCGTTCGGGCCGGGGACAAGCTTTTTGTCCGGCGCGCTCGGCAAGGCCGGTCTGCTGAGCGCAAAACGATGATCGATCGTGGGCATGATCTCCCGATCGTCGAGCAGGTCAAGGCATTCGGGATCAGCCGGGGCAGCGTCTACTATTCGCCCCGGGGCTGTCCCGGCTGCCGATCTGGCCGTGATGCGGCGCATGGACGAACTGCATCTCGAACTTCCCGTCGCGGGAAGTCGGATGCTGCGGGACCTGCTGAACAGAGAGGGCATCGCGATCGGGCGCTGCCATGTCGCGACGCTGATGAAGCGTCTTTGTATCGCGGCGCTCTACCGCAAGCCGAACACCTCAAAGCCAGCGCCTGGACACAAGATCTACCCATATCTCCTGCGCGGGCTGACGATCGACAGCCCTAATCAGGTCTGGGCCATGGACATTACCTGCGTGCCGATGGCGCGTGGGTTCGTCTAGAGCATTTTCCAGCGAGGTGGATGCCGGCTTGTGTAAAGAAAATGCGACCACACAAGGGCTTAGAGCGTTTTCCGTGATCCGGGGATCATGGAAAACGCTCTAGTGTCCTGAATCAGAGGTTCGTCGTATAATTTCTGTTGGTTTTCGACGGAGA